>CAZPDI010000023.1:0-11007 GCA_964585425.1 uncultured Candidatus Saccharibacteria bacterium
TACCGGTACTGCCGAGCTCTACTTCGAGCGCGAAACATTACAGTTCAAGAACCTCGACCGCGTCCACTTGTAATGATATGCTTATAGCAACGTAAGCGATTTGGAGTTGCATGTTACATAGCTTAGCTAAGTTCGGCCTGGTTGGAATTCTTAATACTGCCATCGACTTTATTCTCTTTAACGTGTTAACCAACAAAAAGATTGGTTTACGCAAAATCCCGGCCAACCTGATATCAACCAGTGTAGCCATGCTCGTTAGTTTTACGCTTAATCGCGGCTTTGTGTTTAACGCCACTGGCGGTAATATCTACCTTCAAAGCGCCGAGTTCTTTGCTGTTACAGCTTTTGGACTTTATGTGCTGCAGAATATTGTAATTTGGCTGTTACTCGAAAAATGGGAGTGGCCAGTCGAGTTTGTCTGGAAAGTTGTGCAGTTAATTAAACTGGATAAGTATATGGGGCATGAGTTTGTGCGAAAAAACGCTGCCAAAGCCGCTGCAACCCTTGTTAGCCTCACCTGGAATTACCTGATGTTCTCGTTTATAGTATTTAAGACATGAAATTTATTACCAAATACGCCACCTTGATAATCGCTTTCCTGATTCCGATTGTAACTTTTGTGCCTAAAATTATTGCCGGGGGCGCAACAACCAATCAAGAAGCCATGATATTTAATCTGGTGCGACATGAATTTAATGTGCTGTTTTTGCGATGTGGCACACTTATACTTATTCTGCTCAATTTAGCGCTCATGTACGCCCTCTTTAAGCAGTGGTTTGGTGCTCGCAGAGCCGAACTAGCCGTACTCATCCTAGGCTGCATACCCTTACTGTTGATCGCTCAGTTTTCGATTATTCACTTAACGCTGGTACTGACGCCCGTGCTGGTATCCTTTGTCGCCTTTGATAAGGCCGGACGATCCGATAGCCCAGTATTATGGTACACACTAGCTGGCTTTGCCACTGCCGCAGCTTGGATACAAGAACCAGTCGGCGTCACCGTACTATTGTTCCTTTGCAGTTTACTGCTGATGCTTGTTAAGCCACGCTATATTAAGCATATCGTGCGGCAATCAAGCTTGGTGCTAATTATTTTGGTGGTTACGGTCGCCGGCATAACCGGAGCGTCTATTCAGTATCGGTTTGGTTTCCAGGAATATATCGTCAATCAGCTCAATAGTCATATCCATCTGATGTTCGCGCCGCAATTTGTGCTGAACGGGCCAAGTAGCTACCGTTTTGGGCTGCCAGGAGTAGCTCTTGTGCCACTGGCTATCATGCTATTGGCGGGTTTTGGTGCAGTGCAGTTGATTATGAATCGTAAACGGCCACGTAATGTATTCATTCTTGCCGTGCCGGTACTATTTGCCGTTATCGCCCTATTGTTTAATGGGATTACCTCGCTATTGTTAGTAGCTATGGCTATATGCTTTGGTTCGGTTTGGGCAGCCAACGGCATCGAATATCTCTATAGTTCTTGGAATACATTGTTTCCCAAGAACAAACTAGCGCAACGCGCCGCAGTGTTTGCACTAGGCATAATGCTAGCGAGCATGGTCTTTTACTCGTACTGGTATATTGCCAAGGGATGGTATGGCAACCCACAGCGCGTTATCGATACGACCCAAAGCTGGGATGGCACTTTATGAGCGATATTAAGCTGACTATTGTCGTTCCGGCTTACCATGAGGCGAATTTGATTACCCAGAGCCTCCAGGACCTCCAAAAGGCCATACAAGAGCATCTTAATCTACAAACCACCGAAGTTATTGTTGTAGCAGCCGACAGCGATGACAATACCGCTGATGTGGCCGAGCAAAGCGCAAAACTATTTAAACATTTTTCGGTTATCCGTCCTGGCGTACGCGTTGGCAAAGGGCGAGATGTGCGAGCGGGTATTCTGGCCGGTAACGGGCAATATCGGATGTTTATGGATGCCGATATGGCCACACCGCTCCATCACTTGGCGTACATTGCGAATTTTATTAAGAATGATGGGGAAGTGGGTATTGGAATTCGTAAACTCGACAGTATTCACACTGGTTTGCGCAAAATTATATCCGAATTTGGTAATGTCCTCGTGCAGTCAACGCTCACACCAGGAATTATTGATTCTCAGTGTGGATTTAAGATTTTTAGAGCCGATGCTGCCCAAGCAATTTTTGAGCGTATGACCATACTGGGCTGGGGATTTGATATGGAGATTTTGACCATAGCTCGAATTCATAAGTACACCATTACCACGTTTGATATTCCGGACTGGCATGATCCTAAAGAAGAAGGCCTAACAGGGGACTCGAGCATTAAAGTTGCACTCAATACCGGCGTCGAATTGCTTAAAGTCCTGACCAACCGCCTCCGCGGACGATATAAATAGGTATAAACGACAAAGCCGGTTGACACCCCGAAGGGTACCAACCGGCAGTGTCAGCTTGATGGTCCGTTACCGCATCCGCTGGTAGAGCTCGTCCGGCAGGTGGCCGAAGATCTCGTGGCCGACGACCAACCCCTCGAGGCAGGCCTCGCAATCGTCGGACTTTCCGCAGGTGAGCTCCCAGGTGCCGTCCGGCAACCGATCCAAGTAGCGGATCTCGGGAGCATCGACGACCATCACCGGCATCAGCTGCGGCTCGAGCAGCTCGCCGATGGGCATGAAGTGGATCATCAGGTCGGTGTTGGTGTCGGTACGACGGAGCTTGACGCTCGTGTCGCGATGAAGTGCCTCGAGCAGCGCGTCATCACCACCGTCGTAGAAGACGGGTACTGATTCGTGTCGGCATGCCATGATGGGCTCCTGGGTCGATGGGTAGGTTCAAACTGACAGAACGTATGTTCGTCAGTATATTATCACATAACTTTACTATTGTCAAGCTTAAGGGAGTTTGTAGATGTAAATTGAATTACCGATTTTAGCGATTGGCTCCATGCTATATAGATCAACATACCCGCGGTCACCTCGTAACTTTGATCCCCAGCGATCGTTTGCAAGATAGGTCTCACTGAGCGCTAAATAGCCTTTAGGCAGACCATAATTAGCATGCCACTCTTTTATGCGTGATCCGGCGCAGTCATAGCCTTTAGCACTTTTTATAAGATTGCCGGATTGGTCAAAAGCTCGGTTACAAAAGTAATAACGGACATCGGCTCCACCAAAATAATCAACGTTTACCACGCCCATTTCTGGGTGTTCATTAATGTAGGTTTGGAGTCGTTTAAGATCTTGACCCCAGTCGACGCTGGAGTCACTAACGTATTTGCTGGCGTTACCGCCGCCACCAATAAGGGGGTTAAAGTACGAAATAAAGCTCGGATAGGCGAGAATAGTTGAGAGAGCATAAACAAACAACAGGCCGATAGCGATGATTGTAAACCACGCTTGATGCACGCGACGAACTAAGCGAGTGCCAAAACTGCCGACTACGAAGCAGACGAATGGCAGGATGGGCATGAGGTGACGAATACCAAGATTTAAATTGCCAGTGATTGAGATGAATGAATAAAAGGCGATAAAGGCAATACCAACTACCTCGAGCCCATGACGGCGACTATAGGCACTAAAACGTGTTAACGATCCTCGGAATCCATTTTTAATCAACGTCCAGATGGCAAGACTTGTGCCCCCAACAATGCCGAGCAAGACAGGCAATGGCGTCTTTATTAGGTAGGTGACCGGGAAGTACCACTTAAAGCTCTGGTTGGTAACTTCGCCTAAGAAGTAGGTTGTGTTGCCACCCGCCACGCGGGTAAAGACCATAACAAGCCCAAGAATGTACTGAGCGAGGGCGCGAGTAATAACATTGCCGTTGATCGCCATTAAGAGGCTGGCGACTGGCTTTTGGATGGGATTTATGAGCGAACCGCGGATAAGAGCATCTTGCACTTCCTTACTCATAGTAATGACGTGAGGAATGTAGAATAGCCAAATAAGAATTAGTGATCCGGCACCAAGAATTATGTAGCCCAATGCATAGGTCTTCCAAAGTTCTTGCCACTTTTTGCCATTTTGTTTAGTGAGCAATGCCCAAATAATGAGCCCAATAAAGAATGGCGCGAGGAGGATGGCCGAGAATTTGGTGACTTGAGCCAGGGCAAATAAACCAGTTGCGAGGGCTAGACGCTTCCAGCTTGGGCGACGCAGCCAAAAGTAGAAGCTAGTGATAGCCAGGAACATGGTGGCTGCAGCACCCAAATCAGTGGTCACAAAACGTGCGTGCGCCAAAATGTTCGGCTCAAAGGCATATAAGGTTAATACCACCAAACCACCTGCCGTCCCCAGCAAACGTCGTGATATTACATACAGAACTGCGCCAAATACTATTGCCGTTAAGAGGATTGGTAAACGTGCCCAAAATAATATGGCATCAGCATTATTTCCGTCATGGTATAAAAAGTGCCAGCCTGCTTCCCACTGACCATTTACGTCTTTTGTCCAAGCTGGAATGGTATCCGGAAAGGTTGGATTGAGCGGTAACAGCGCTAAGCCCGATAAATCCTTCATCATTGGTGGATGCTCGGGGTTGAGTCGATAATCGCCTTTAGTTACGTAGCTATAGCCGGCCGGTATGTGCGCCACTTCGTCGACGATGGCGCTATCGCCCTTCATGCTGCCAATTCCCAATAAAAGCATGCTTAGCAAAAGTAATGCAGCTACTACATAATGATACTTTTTAACCAATTTGCTTACGGTTTTCATAATCTTCCTCGATTATAGCATAGCCTTATACCTGCCCGTAATGGTAAAATAGGAGCATAACAACGGAGTTACCCATGTTTGATAAAGCTAAAATGCTCTACGAGCTTAAGAAGATCCAAAGTCAACTCGCTAAAGAGACTATCGAAGTTGAAGCTGGCGCCGTCAAGGTCAAGATTAATGGTGAGCAAAAGATTAAGGCTGTCGAAATTGACCGTAACAAGCTTGATGTCGATAATCTAGAGCTTCTGGAAAAGAACATTGAATCTGCCGTGACCCAGGCTATTACCCAGAGTCAGCAAGTCGCCGCCGAAAAAATGAAAGCCATTTCTGGCGGACTTGGTATTCCAGGCCTCTAAATCATGAGTTTGCTCCCGGGCGTCGTACAAGACTTAATAGATCAATTCGCTAAACTGCCGGGTGTAGGCCCACGCAGTGCCGAACGACTAACTTTTTTTGTCTTACGTGACCCCAGCTCTGTAGCTACCGGACTGGGCAAGGCACTACTGGCGCTAGATGGATCATTACAGTACTGCACGCAATGTCATAACTTGGCCGAGGAGCCATTATGCGTAATATGTAGCAACGACAAGCGCGATCGCAGCTTACTGGCCATCGTCGAGGAGCCATTAGATGTGGTGGCCATCGAAAATACTGGCCATTATCGTGGACTGTATCATGTGCTCGGTGGTGCAATCTCTCCGCTTGATGGAATAGGGCCAGACAAACTTAATATCCGCGACATCATGGATCGCATCGAAAAAGAGGGTATTAAAGAAGTCATCCTGGCCACTAATCCAAGTACCGAGGGTGAGGCGACAGCTATGTATATCAAACGATTACTTGCCGAAAGTCCCGTAGAAGTCTCGCGATTGGCTCGTGGCTTACCGGTAGGTGGCGATTTAGAATACGCCGATCAAGTAACATTAGGACGTGCATTAACCGGGAGGCAGGCATTTTGAACCCTATCTACGACGACATCAAGCAGCTGGTAGCAGATGCTCAAACCATTTTAATTCTTCAGCCCGATAATCCTGATGGCGACAGCATGGGCTCAGCACTGGGGCTCGAAGAATTACTCGGCGATCTCGGAAAAACACCTCTTATGTTCAGCTACAAGCCATCGGAGACCTACCTACGACTTAATGAGGGCTGGGATCGTGTATCACAAACATTCCCAAAAGCATTTGACCTGACTATTCTGGTCGATACAGCTAGTCCAACACTGTTGACGAATACGCTTGAGAAGTACGGGGCTGAACTCAGCAAAAGACCCGCCTTGGTCATTGATCACCACAATAGCCGTAGCGAAATGGGCTTTATCACTCACGAGATAATTGACCCACAGGCAGCCAGCACCGGCGAGCAAATTGTGCAATTAGCAGAGGCGTTGGGTTGGCCAATCAATTCACAGGCGGCCACCAAATTGGCATCGGCAATTATTAGTGATTCACTTAATTTAACGGTGGCAATGACCAGTTATGGGACCGTATCAGCTTTGGCCAGCTGCGTAAAAGCCGGGGCTAATCTTGGTGATATGAATACTCGCAAACGAGAAGCCAATGCCCTCACGCCTCACAATCTCACGCTTAAAGCGCAGCTCCTGTCTAAAGTAGAATATGCTTTTGATGGTCGTCTTGCTATCGGCACGATTAATGCCGAAGCTATGAAGGAAAATAAAGATGATCACGATCCATGCGACCTCATTATTTGGGACATGCAATGGGTGAAGGGCGTTGAGGTGGCGGCAGTATTCAAACATTACGGCACAAAGATTAAATGCTCCATGCGCGCTAAACGACCAATTGCTGGTAAGTTAGCTGAGCAGTTTGATGGTGGCGGACACGATCGAGCCGCTGCGTTCCGAGCCGAAGGCACTGATATGGACGAAGCCGTAAAGAAATTCAAAGAAGTATTTGCCTTAATTGGTAAGCCGGAGGAGACAGCATGATTCGCTTATACAACAGCCTAGGAAGAACCGTTCAGGATTTTGAGCCGATAAAAAATGGAGAAGTCAGCTTGTATACCTGTGGTCCCACCGTTTACGACTACATGCATATTGGTAATCTGCGCAAATTCATTTTTGATGACACGCTCAAACGCATGCTAATTAGCCAGGGCATGACAGTTAAGCACGTCATGAATGTTACCGACGTCGGTCACCTGGTTAGTGACAGCGATGAAGGCGAAGATAAGCTGGAGAAAGGCGCCGAAAAAGACGGTAAATCGGTTTGGGACGTAGCTCAATTCTATCTAGATTCATTCGTTTCCGATATGAAGCTGGTTAATGTCCTCGATCCAACCGCTTTAATTCGAGCTACTGATGCGATTGAGTCGCAAATCCAGATGGTAACAGAACTCCTAAACAAAGATTATGCGTATATTACCAATGAGGCTGTCTACTTTGACGTCACTAAACTCCCGGACTATGGCATACTGTCTGGCCAAAAGCTGGCCGACAAACAAATTGGTGTACGCGACGAAGTTGTTACCGAAACCAGTAAGCGTAACCCGCAAGACTTTGCTGTCTGGTTCTTTACGGTTGGACATTTTGCCGATCATCAGATGCACTGGGACAGTCCCTGGGGCCAAGGTTTTCCGGGCTGGCACTTAGAATGTTCCGCAATCATTGAGCAGTCACTAGGCAAAACCATCGATATTCATACTGGTGGCATCGATAATCTTGGCACCCACCATGTAAACGAAATGGCCCAGAGCGAGGCCGCACACGATGGTGCAGCACTCGCCAATTACTGGATGCACGTCCTGCATCTGCACGTCGACGGCACTAAAATGAGCAAAAGTTTGGGCAACTTCTATACCTTGTCTGATCTAACCGAAAAGGGGTATTCGCCGTTAGCCTTCCGCCTGATGATGCTCCAGGCTCACTATCGCTCTGAGCTCAACTTTACCTGGGCCGGTTTACGGGCAGCTCAAACCCGCCTTACCGAATTGGCTGGCTGGGCGTGCTTGCAATTTGATGAGCGCAAACTACCGGCCGATAGCTACGATCCGAAGAAGATTGATTCGCTATTGCATGATATTAAAGATGCCTTAGCCGACGACTTGGCTACGCCCAAAGCCATGAGTATTCTTAGCACTCTAATCGACAGTGTTGTTGGCGTGCCCGTAAAACACCGTGAGCATTTTATGGGCATCTTGCGCCAACTTGATGAGCTATTTGGTCTAGAACTTGCTCATCAGACTGATATAGATCAAGAGATTAAAGACCTTATTGCCGAGCGCGAGGTCGCAAAAAAGGCCAACACCTTTAAAAAAGCCGATGATATCCGGGCTCAGCTTGTTAAGCAAAAGATCGAATTGCTTGATACGCCGTATGGTACGCGCTGGAAACGTAAATAGTTACTGGATTTTTCCGGCTTTTGGGCGAGTAGTACTTAAGTAGTAGCTAACGATAATTTTAACACTGGCAGCAATCGGAATGGCGATTAAAGCTCCAACCAGGCCAGCCAGGCTGGCGCCAACTAAGGCCGCCAAAAAGACAATCAATGGTGAAATTTGTACCGTCTTGGAGTACACCATAGGCTGGAGTACTTGATTCTCGACCTGCTGGTAGATCACAAAGAAAACTAGCATAATCAGCGTGGTAGTTACCGACTGGAAAAGACAGAAAAATAACACAATAATAGCTGCAATCAGCGCACCAACAAGCGGCAATAGATCAAAAATACCAACAATAATACCCAGCGGCACAGCATATGGTACACCCAGGATAAAAAGCATAATAGTGGCTGCAACACCAGCTAACAAACTCGTAGCCAAATTGCCAGAAACATATCCACTGACGGCACCATACATGTCGCTTAATACTGGTTCAACTTCTTTTACTTTGGCGCCGTAGCGAGAACGAGCCAACATAGCTACCCAATCGGCTCCTTCGGCAAGCATAAAGTAGGTAAGACTTATAACCGTCAATAATGCCACCAGACTACCAAGCGCCGATCGTAAACCATTAAGCACTGGCTGACCAAATCCACTGAGCGAGCTTACGATCTTATCTTGGTTTTTGTCGACATACTCTACGACGTTATATTTATCCATAATATGAGCGACTGGCGTATTAGATTTTGAAACATTTTCGACGGTTGCTGGTATATTGTCGATCAAGTCGCTAGTTTGATGAATAACCGAAGGAATAAAGGCGGCAATAACGCCAATACCAATCGCAAAGCTACCAAACACCACCAAAGCCGAGGCGGCACCGCGACTTTTTTTGGGCATATACTTGCTCACGAACTCCACCACCGGATTAAGGGCCAGCGTAAAGAAGATCGCAATAACTACCCAAGTAATCTGGCGTTGTAGCAAAAAAGCTACCCAAATAGTGCCAACAAATAGTGTTATCAGCCCCAAAATACGGAGGATAGTCTTATTGCTGATGTCGTTGATGTTCATGCGTCTATTACAGCACAGCACATCATCATCGGCAAGCGGCTAGCTTACAAAAGTGAGTGCCGTACCACGTTTACCGGCTCGGCCAGTTCGACCAATACGATGGACGTAGTCCTGGTAGTTGTTAGGCTGGTCAAAGTTAATGACGTGGGATACGTTAGGTATATCTAAACCGCGTGCGGCGACGTCAGTGGCCACTAATACACGGATTTCATCACGCTTAAAGCTGTTAAGCATCTTTTGACGCTGCGGCTGCGTCTTGTTGCCATGAATGGCACCGGCTGGCACGCCATGCTTACTTAAGTTATCTGCCAAACGCTGTACGCCAAACTTAGTTTCACCAAAAATGAGAACTTTATCAAAATCTTCCTGCTCCAGTAGCTCCATCAGCTTATTAAATTTCTCTTCTTTGGAGCTAGCACGGATCACGTCCTGCTCGACGTGTTCGCTGGTTTCACGCGTACGTACACTCACGACCGCCGGATCATTGAGCATGTTATTTACTAGCTCACGAATTGCTGGCGTCATGGTAGCGCTAAAACAGAGTGATTGGCGCGTATCAGGTAACTGGCTAACCAAGAACTTAATATCAACGATAAAGCCCATATCTAGCATCTGATCAGCTTCATCCAGCACCAAGATCTCAACTTCTTTAAGTTTAAGAACGTGTCGATTCACGAGATCTTTAAGACGGCCCGGTGTACCAATAACCACTTGCGGACGACGTGACAGAGCTCGAATTTGATTACCAATGCTCATACCACCAACACAAACAACCGAGTAGAGGCCAAGGCCACGAGCAAACTTGCGGAATTCGTCATCGATCTGTGTGGCCAGTTCACGTGTTGGAGCCATAATCAATACCTGCGTACCGCGCACCTTGCTGTCTTTAATACGCTCGAGCATCGGCAACACGAAGGCAGCTGTTTTACCGGTACCGGTATTTGCTAAACCTATAACGTCTTTACCTTCAAGAATCAACGGAATAGCCTGATCCTGAATTGCGCTTGGCGTTTCGTAGCCGGCAGCAATAATATTGCGCTTAATGGCATCGCTAAAAGCAAAGTCAACAAACTTATGTGTTGATTCATAGACGACTTGCTCAGCCGGTTCGGTGGCTTTATTTACGAATTTTGCTGGGTCAATATATGAACCCGATCGTTTGGGTCGTCGATTCGTATAAGCACGACTGACGTTATAGCGCTGCCCGCCACGATTAGGGCGTGCAGAATAAGAGTTTTTCATTAATGGGACCTTTCTTTAGATATGTCTCTCCGAGAAGCAAACAGCGAGAGTTATATCAAGAAACTTCGGTATCCACTTTTCAGTTGCTCTAACTATAGCACAGATACAAATATTTGTCCATGAATATCTTGAAGATTCAAGCATAAGCATATTGCAATATTGTTGACCATTTGTCCACTAAGGTATTTAATTGAGTTAACACAGGTGTGTGTTTATATAATAAATGCAGAATGTCTGCAGGGGGAAACCATGAAGAAATTAGTAATCGGCCTAGCCGTAGCAGTTGCTGCTGTAGCCGGCCTATCAAGTAGCGTAAGCGCTAAACGAGACGCGGTAGTCGCGCCGCCATCATCGGATTACGAGTACTTTTGTCACCGTACCAACTCGGTCAAGAATCCATACGTCAAGAAGCCTTTCAGCGAAACCTATAAAGAAGTTGATGGCAAGGGAAATAATGATCATACCCATCACGCCGGCCCGGTAGTGAGTACTAAAGCAGAAGCCAAGACCTTAAAGGCTCAGCACAAGAAATGGGGGGACATTATTCCACCCGTTACATCCTACTTGCCAGCCGGCTTAAACTGGGACGAAGCAGGTATGGCCGTCTATCAAAATGGATGCAACTACCCAAAAGCAGAAACGTCAGCAAATATCGAATAC
>CAZPDI010000024.1:0-1090 GCA_964585425.1 uncultured Candidatus Saccharibacteria bacterium
GCGTATTGTCGTTATTGCCGGCCCAGACGCCAGCCACGAGGTTGGTGCTGTAGCCCATGGTCCAGGCATCACGATAATCGGTAGTGGTACCGGTTTTGGCGGCTACGGTTTGCCCAGGGACTACCAGTGGGTTATTGGCGCCAAAGATGTAGCTGCGAGCACTGTTGTCGCTCAAAACGTTAGAGATCAGATAGGCAACTTGCGGATCGAGCACCTTCTTGGGGGTTTCTGGTTTGCTGTTATCTTCGATTACTTTGTTATTTGAGTCTACGACTTTTAATATTGGCGTTTGTTCGTAGTGTACGCCGCCATTGGCAAACGACTCATAGGCGTTGACCATATCAACTAGCTTTACTTCGCCAGAACCAAGCACCAAACTCAGTCCGTAATCATCGCTGCTACCCTTAAGCCCGGTAATACCCATTTTATGCGCAGTATTCAGTGTTTCGGGTATGCCCGCCAGATACAGAGCTTTAACGGCTGGGATGTTGAGCGAGCCGGCTAGTGACGAGCGGAAGGACTGCACGCCATAGAATTTATTGGTGTAGTTTTTAGGCACATAGCCGCCACCAAAATCAGTCTTTACATCGTAAACGGTGGTACCGGGACCATAGTTTTTGCTAAACATCGTGGCGTAGGCGAACGGCTTAAAGCTCGACCCTGGCTGACGTAGTGAGTTGGCTACATTAACGGCACCAAATTGATCGTCGTTAAAGTCGTAGCTACCAACCATGGCTAGGATCTGGCCGGTTTTAGGGTCCCCAGCGGTAAGCGCCGCGTTGCTACCACCAAGCTTACGTACGGTGGCCATATTCTCTGCTACTGCAGCCTCGGCGGCTTTTTGCTTATCAAGATCTAGGGTGGTGGTAACATCTAGTCCGCCCTCGGTGACTTTGAGCTCACCATATTTATCGGCCAGCTGGTCTTGAGCATAGAGTACAAAGTGTGGCGCGGTAACGCCCGCAAACTTGCTTTGACGAGGCTGTACTTTAGCTAGTGTGTCAGTCTTTTTAGCATCGGCGGCTTGTTGCTCGGTAATATAGCCCTGCTCAGCCATGAGGGTTAAGATGCGATTTTTTCGGGCCAGTAG
>CAZPDI010000024.1:1100-10891 GCA_964585425.1 uncultured Candidatus Saccharibacteria bacterium
CCGTAAGGTGAGTAATAGCTGGGCGCTTGCGGCATGGCGGCTAGTGTTGCTGATTCATCGAGTGTTAAATCTTTTGCATCCTTATTGAAGTATGTTTTAGATGCCGTTTGGATGCCGTACGCTTGTGATCCGTAGGGAATCTCGTTGAGATAGAGCTTAAGAATGTCATCTTTACTGTAGCGCTGCTCAATCTCGATAGCCAGAATCAACTCTTTAATTTTACGGCTAAGGCTACGCTGATCGGTTAATAGAGCATTCTTAACGTATTGCTGTGTAATGGTTGAGCCACCACCACGATTAGTTCTGGTGAGTACGCCGGTAAAGGCGCGACCAAGCCCAAACACGCTAAAGGCACCGTGTTTATAGAAGTCTTTGTCTTCTACGGCTATGGTGGCTTGTTTTACGTAGGTTGGCATTTGGTCAAAGCCGATGATTGAGCGATTTTTGTCGCCATATACTTCATACAAGATGGTCTCGTGCTTACGATCCCAGAATTTGGTGGTTTGTGCACCAAGCTTAGCGTTTATCTTGTTTGGATTAGGTAGGTCCTTTCCAAACCATAAAAAGACCGCCAAGAGCAGTACAAAACCAATGCCGGCAAGTTTGGCGGTGCGTACGCCACCTTCTTTGCTGAGCCAGTTTTCTTTAAAGTGTCGTGGGTCAAGGAGGAAAAGTCCTCGAGAAAGCCATTTTTTAGGAGAATGAGCAGTATTAATGGCGCGGGCGGTGTTGCGAGCATTGGACGAACGAACAACTCGACGGGGGGATGATTTCATTAGGATAGGGTCCTTATTTGTACCCTCTATTATACGCCATTTTGCATTTGCAAGCCAGCAAAATCATACCTCCAGTGTGCTATGATAGAAGCATGAAAACTCCTACTATACCCACAGGTTTACTCGAGAGAGGCGTGCATGATGTTATACCTCGAGAGCAGCTACTTAAGCATCTGACCTCAGGCAAAAAACTGCGTATAAAATTTGGCGTCGACCTCACCCGGCCAGATCTGCATTTAGGGCATGCCGTAGTGCTGCGCAAGTTGCGTGAATTCCAGGATCTAGGGCACACGATTATCTTTTTAATCGGTGATTACACTACCAAGATCGGTGACCCATCAGGTAAAAGCAAGACTCGACCAATGCTAGAAGACGCCGAGATTGCTGCTAATGTAAAAACCTATCTCGACCAAGTCTCACTCATCCTTGACGTCAAAAAAGCCGAGATCCGCTATAACAGCGAGTGGTTGGCACAATTAAGCTTTGCTGATCTCATAAAACTGGCATCAAATATACGCGTGGCTCAGCTTATAGAACGCGATGATTTTAGCAAACGACTCGAGTCTGGGTCAGAGATCGCCCTGCATGAGTTTATGTATCCATTGATGGTCGCCTACGATTCGGTTGCCCTCCAGGCTGACGTCGAATTTGGCGGTACCGATCAGTTATTTAACCTACTTGCCGGCCGCAATCTCCAGAAAAAGCTCGGTCAAGCGCCGCAGTCGGTAGTAACCACCCAGTTGTTAGTTGGTCTAGATGGCGTCCAAAAAATGAGCAAGAGCCTCGATAATTACGTCGGCCTCACGGACGCACCGGCAGACATGTTCGGCAAGTTAATGAGCATACCAGATAATCTCATCGGACCTTACTTTGAGTTGTGTACGGACGTACCGCTAGAGGAGATCAAGGCCGTGGTTAAAGATATTGCCATGGGCGCCAACCCGCGTGACACCAAGGCAAGTTTGGCGCGCGAAATCGTACGTATTTACCATGGCGAGAAGGCTGCCGAAGCCGCCGAGCAAGCCTTTAACGATCAATTCCGCGACAAAAAAGCTCCCACCGATATTCCTGAATTCAAGACCAAGAAGGGCGCGGAGCTAGTAGATGTATTGGTAGAGGCTGGGCTAGTTACCAGCAAATCAGAATACCGTCGTTTGGTCATACAGGCCGGCATTAAGCGCAATAACACGGTTATTTCCCCCGAAGATGAGATTGTGCTCAAGGATGCAGACACGATCCAGATTGGTAAACGGCGCTTCCTTAAGCTGCGTGTGCGGTGAGCGAGCTACTACAGCGCTCAGTAAAAAGTATAAAAGGCGTGGGGGAGACGGCGGCTCGACAGCTGGCTCGTATGGACATCCTTACTTGGGGTGATTTGCTCCATCACTATCCGCGTCGTTACGAAGATTATAGTAAGCTGGTACGTATTGCCGACGTGCAGTTAGGGGCGGTAACCATTGCTGGTGCCATAGAGCATATTGCTGCTCGGCGGTCATTTCGCCGCAAGTTAACGGTTACCGAAGCGATCATTAATGATGGCACGGGTACGGTAAAGGCCGTGTGGTTTAATCAGCCACACTTGCCCAAAACGTTGCCCGTAGGAACCGAGGTGGTGGTCTCCGGCAAACTGGAGTTTAAAGATAGTAATTTGTCGTTATCTTCGCCATTGTGGGAAAAAACTGATACAGCGGGCACCAATACCGGTCGTATTCTGCCTATCTATCCCGAAACCGAAGGGCTCACTAGTCGTCAATTGCGTGGTTTTATTAGCTATATTCTGCCACTTATTTCGGCACAAGATGTCGAGGATTTACTTCCGGAATCCGTATCTAGGGCCAATAATCTCATGAGCTACTTTGAGGCCTTGCAGGCGATTCATGAGCCAAAAAGCAGTCTTGAACTACAGCGCGCGCAGGATCGGTTAGCTTTTGAGGAGCTGTTTATGTTGCAGGCGGCCAGTCTCCTTATTAAGCAGGACATCCAGACTGAGGTGGCGCCTAAGATTGGCTTTGATCAGGATCTGGCTAAAGAGTTTGTGACCATGCTACCGTTTAGCCTTACCGATGGGCAACGAGCGGCGGCTTGGCAGATTCTCCAGGACATTGACAATACTCGACCCATGAATCGTTTATTAGAGGGGGATGTTGGTAGTGGCAAAACGGTGGTGGCAGCCATGGCAGCGGCCCAGGCTGTCCGGCAGGGGTATCAGGTGGCTCTGATGGTGCCAACCGAGATTCTGGCACGCCAACACGTACAAGGGTTAGCCAAGCTGCTTGCACCCCTTAAGGTCCATGTTGAATTACTGGTTGCGAGTCAGCCACTTGCCGAGCGTAAGATCGTTCATGCCGGCCTCGCGAGTGGCGCGTCAATGCTGGTGGTCGGTACCCAAGCTCTTCTTACCGAAAAAGCCGAATTGCCTAAGCTTGGTCTGGTTATCGTCGACGAGCAGCATCGCTTTGGGGTGAATCAGCGCCAAATACTCAAGCAAAAGGCCGGATCATTGCCGCACTTGTTAAGCATGACTGCCACGCCGATACCTCGCAGTTTAATGCTGACTATTTATGGTGATCTCGACATATCAATCCTTAAAGAACTGCCGGCAGGTCGCAAAAAGATTGTTACCAAGGTCGTAAAGGCTGCGGATAGGAAAGACATGTATCAACATATCGATGCTCAAATCGAGCAGGGTCGCCAAGTCTTTATCGTTTGTCCGCTCATCGATCCCAACGATCTTACTGGCGCTAAAAGCGTAGTGGCCGAGGCCGAACGACTTAAAAAGACTATTTTTGCACATCGCCGTATTGCTATTTTGCATGGCAAGCTTAAGGCCGATGAAAAACAGCGTATTATGGATATGTTCGTGGCCAAAGAAATTGATATTTTAGTGAGCACCACCGTCGTAGAGGTTGGGGTCGACGTGCCCAATGCTAGCATTATGCTCATCGAGGGGGCCGAGCGCTTTGGTCTCGCGGCTCTTCATCAGTTAAGGGGCCGGGTGGGGCGTGGTGAGCATCAAGCCTATTGTTACTTGGCGCCGGCTACTGACACAGCTACCTCGGTCCAGCGCTTGCAGGCCATGGAGCGGTCTACCGATGGCTTCCGCTTGGCTCAAATTGACCTTGACCTGCGAGGCCCGGGGCAAATATACGGCTTGCGTCAGCACGGAACCTTGGATTTGCGCTTTGCCGGGCTCGATAACATTGAGCTTATTACCACTACTCGGCAGGCGGCCGATCGTTTTGTAACAGATAAAGAAGCTATGCTACAATACCCTCATACGATGCAGCGAATTCACGCACTCAAGGCCGTAACTTCGCTCGACTAAAACTAAGAGAAAGCTCGTAATGTATTCTGGTTTTATAACCAAAAACAAAACATCACCACGGGTTGGTACGCATCAGCGTTTTGATGCCGCTGCTTTGCGCATGATTCACCCGTATCTTCGGTCGGCTGCCTTTCCGGGTATTAAGCGTATCTATCATTTCGAAGGTATAAATGGGCCAGATGGCGTCAAGGTTAAGTCGCCGGGCGTGCAGGATCCTAGCCATATGTATGATCCGCTTGGGGATACTGGCGAGCTGCCAGGTCTGGTTGAAAAACACTACAAGGGTTTAGTCGATCGACTGCGTGCCGAGGATCGAGTCCGAGCCGGTTACGAAGCGGCTTGGTTGGCTCATTTTGTAGTCGACGGGCTCACTCCAGCCCATCACTTTCCCTATGATGCCAAGAAAGATGAAATTCTTGGTCATGAGAGCGAATATGGTGTGTTACTGAAAAACTGGCACTGGCTTGGCGCCAAAGGAGTGCTCTCCACTCATATCCACTTTGAGATGGGTATTGCTACTATTCTGATGGGGACCAGGCTTGGCGGTGAGCTTAACCAGGAACTGCTGCGTGAGGCGCAAGAGCTTGGCTACATGGAGTTCTTTAAGCGCGAAGCTCGTGTGGTCGCAGCCCTGGGTTTGTATGATGAGTTTTATCAAAAGGGTTGGAATCAAAGCTTGGCACGAACGATCAAGAAGCGCTTAGTGCCACATATCTTGCAGGTTCTGGCTATTATTTGGTTACTGGCCGATCATGAGGCGGCACAAAAATGATACGTATTGGCGCCGGTAGCTTAGCCGGCCGAATAATTGAACAGCCTAAAACGTCTAAAACGCGACCGATGACCCAAAAGAACCGAGCCAGTATTTTTAACCGGTTGGGTGACATAGAGGGGTTGTCGGTGCTAGATGTGTATGCCGGGAGTGGTGCAATTGGGATTGAGGCGCTGAGCTTAGGCGCGTCTGATGCAACGTTTGTCGAGCAATCTCGATCTGTTGCTAAGGTGATTCAAGATAACATCGAAAAGCTCGACCTTGTGTCGCATGCTACTGTGCTCATACAGAGTGCTACAGAGGCTGTAAAGAGCCTACAGGGACAGTCGTTCGATATTATCATTGCTGATCCGCCCTATGATCAGCTCCAGGAGGGAGACATAAATTTGATTTTTAACGCCGTTGGTAAAAATGGAATTTGTATCCTCAGTCATTCTAGTCGCATACCTGTACCAGATCTGGATGCCGTCGAGCACATCGACTCCAGAACCTACGGAGATACCACAATCAGTTATTATCGTGCTAAAATAGCCTAGTTCTCACTCCTGCGCGAGTGGTGGAATGGTAGACACGCTAGCCTTAGGAGCTAGTGGGGGAAACCCCGTGGAGGTTCAAGTCCTCTCTCGCGCACCAGATTACATTTATGTTAATAATTACCAACAACTGTCAAAAGTGTAATAAACTGTTGACAGTTTTATAGTATAGGGCTAAAGTAGCCCGTATTGGGCAACTCGGCCCATGCATGAGTAGAGAAGAGACATTCGTGGACGAACTCCCCGAAACGATCGATTGCGTTGGTGGCTGCGGTGGTCAGATGACCAACCGGCGCGGCATCTACTGCTGCACCAGCTGCCAGGACACCGCCACCGCATCCACCGTGCGACAGCGGCAGGAGAACAAGCAGGTGGTCGCCGCCTGATGGCCAAGAAGAGCAACGCCAAGCTTCGAGCATCGAGCGGTACTCCTCCCCGCAAGGGGGCGAGCCACAACCGAAGGCTCAACAAGGCCATGAGGTCGGTGGCGCCCATGCAGCGCCCACGACCGGCGAGCCGCTGATGTCGGCGCGCAACTGGCGTCGGCGTCGTACTGGGGGGTACATGAAGCGATTGGTTCGCATGGAAGAGCGTCTGCTCGACCATCGTGATCCAGAGTGGCGCCATCGGTTGCCTGTTCGCAACGACATGCCGCGGCGTCTTGCTCGACCCAGCAAGAACAAGCGCAAGATCAACCACTCCAGCGGTGGTGATCCGCGCATTGCTGGCATCAAGCGGAAGAAGCGTCAGAAGCGTCTTCGCTACTGCCAGCGCACCAAGGAGACCTCCAGCAGCTGAGGAGGCCACCACCCCTAACGCCCGTAAGGGCCTCTATGACAGCGTCGTCATGGAGGTACCTGCGGGCGAGTGCCTTTTCAGGGGCAACTGTTTATGGTAGTATTAACACCTATGAAATCTATTATCACCTCCACCACCGATACTAAAAAAGTCCTAACCGTTACGCTCGACGAAAAGGATATGGCCGAGACCGTTAAACATACGCTCGACCACTTACGCAAAAATATCAAAGCCGCTGGTTTCCGCCCGGGCAAAGCTCCAGATCATATTGTTGAACGCGAACTTGGCGTACAGGTAGTGCAAGCCGAGGTGATTGATGCTGCTTTGGGCGCTACTTATCCTAAAGTTTTAGTTGAAAATGAGATTAATCCGGTTGGTTCGCCACAAGTTGAAGTAAAGAAGTTCGTGGCTTATACAGAGCTTGAATATGAGCTTACTGCAGAAGTATTAGCTCCGATTAAATTAGCTGATTATAAAAAACTTAAGAGCAAGAAGCCCGAAGTAAAGGTAGAAAAAGAAGAAGTTGATACTGCGATTGAGGATTTGCGCAAGCGACTCGCCTCGCACGAACCAGTTAAGACTCCTGCCGAGATGGGTGACGAAACGGTTATTGATTTTGAGGGTAGCCAGAATGGTATTTTGGTGCCAGGCGCCAAGGGTGCCGACCATCACTTAGTCTTAGGTTCGGGCAGCTTCATCCCTGGATTTGAAGAAGAGTTAGTTGGCCTCAAGGCTGGCGACACCAAGACCTTTGATATCACCTTCCCAAAGGAGTATCACGAAGCAAGCCTGGCTGGGGCCGTTGTAACCTTTAAAGTTGATGTTAAAGAAGTGCATCACATTGTGTTGCCAGAAGTGACCGACGCCTTGGCAGTTGAAGTAGCTGGCGTAAAAACCGTTAAAGAGCTGCGTGACGACATCGAAAGCCGCTTAAAGGCCGAAAAAGAGGCCACCGCCCTGCGCGATTACGAGAATCTGCTCATCGAAGAAATTGTTAAGGGGAGTAAATACAGTCTTCCAGAAACCTTGGTTGAGCGACAGCTCGAAGCCATGCGCGAAGAGTTTGGCCAACAGCTCATGCAGAGCGGATTAGACCTGGATAAATGGTTGAATATGACGGGCAAGAACCTCGAAGAATTTGATAAAGAGTTACGTCCCAAGGCCGAGGATCGTGTGGCGGCTGGTATCGTCATGAGCGAAATTTCTAAGATCGAGAATATTAACGTCACCGATCAGGATATCGAAGAAGAGTTGAATCGCTTGCGCATGAATTATCCGGACCCTGCCATGCAGGCTGAGCTCGAAAAACCTGAACTCCGTGAGGAAATCTTTAATCACCTTATGGCTAGCCGTACGCTGGCCAAGCTAGTAGAATATAACTAAGTAGTAATCGCAGGAGGGGATATGAGTGATATTCAGAATAGTATTTTAGTACCAACCGTTATCGAAAAAACTGCTGGCGGCGAGCGGGCCTACGATATTTACTCTCGTTTGCTTAAAGACCGCATTATCTTTTTAGGTACCGGTATCGACGAGAATGTCGCTAATCTCGTAATTGCTCAAATGTTGTTTTTGGAAAGCGAAGATCCAAAGAAGGATATCTATCTGTATATTAATAGTCCGGGCGGTAGCGTATATGCCGGTATGGCCATTTTTGACACCATGCAACTTATAAAGCCGGAGGTCTCTACCATCTGTGTTGGTATGGCTATGAGCATGGGGGCCTTCTTATTGGCCGCTGGCGCCAAAAATAAGCGTTTTGCGCTGCCTAATTCTCGCGTCATGATCCACCAACCGAGCAGCGGCTTCCAGGGTACAGCCGCCGACATCGAGATTAGTGCCCGGGAGACGTTGCGTATTCGCGAAGACCTCGATAAGCTCCTGGCTAAAAATACCGGTCAAAAACTGGATAAGATCCATGCCGATACCGAACGCGACTTTTACATGAGCGCCGACGAAGCCAAAGCGTATGGCATCGTGGATAGCGTTATGGAACACCGCGCCGCGTAACATGGGATATCGCCAGATACTCACTAAGGGGCACTTTTGGAAGCTCTGGGGGTCTCAGGCTGTTTCGCTCATTGCTCAGAACTTGCTCAACTACACGTTGATTATTCGGGCGGCTGAATTATCGCAGGGGACACCACTCGAGAACGTGTCGGTAGCATTGGTGATTTTAGCCTTTGGCGTTCCTTCTATTTTATTTGCCGCAGTAGCTGGGGTGTATGTTGATACTTGGTCGCGCAAACGAGTTTTACTCATATCTAACCTGATACGTGCCGCCCTACTGCTTAGTTACCTGTTTGTCGAAACGAACTTAATCCTGATGCTAATCGTTACCTTCTTGGTCTCCACGGTTACGCAGTTCTTTGCCCCGGCCGAAGGGGCGGCCATTCCGCGACTGGTTGATAAAAAGAACTTGGTTTCGGCCAACGCGTTATTTGTGAGCACTTTCTATCTTGCATTTATTATTGGCTATGTTTCGGCGGCACCACTTTTGAGTGCCTTTGGCGTGACTGTGTCGTATGTTACTGCGAGCGTGATGTTTGCGGCCGCAGCGGCCTTGATTGCTATTTTGCCAAATATTGGCGGTCATCATAAAGACGTTAAGGCTCCGTCGCTCGGCGAGGGGACCAGGCATATGATTGGCGCGCTTAAGCAAAATACCAAGGTTATTCTCGAAAAACGAGCCCTGTACTTTCCCATAGCCCAGCTCATGTTTGTGCAGGCAATCATCTCGGTGTTGCTGGTATTTGCACCGGCTGTTAGTTTGGCTCTCCTCAAGGGGCCACTTAAAGACACCAGTATGTACTTGGTGCTGCCGGCGGCTATTGGTATGGCTATCGGTATCGGTATCGTGGCCCGGCTAGCTAAGCGATTCACTAGTAATCAGATTATGAAGGTCGGTATATTGTTTGCTGGTGTGGCTATGCTGGGGATTGGCCTTGCCGGGCAACTGTATCGAGATAATGGAGTCCTGCCGCTTACGGTCACCCAGGTAAGTTTTGTGGTGGCCGGGCTGGTGCTAGTTGTTGGTATGTCTAACGCCATCGTTAGTATTGTTGGGCAGACGACGTTGCAGCAGGGGACGGTGGATGCTGATCGCGGTAAAGTCTTCGGCGCCCTCAATATGATGTTAAACATCGCCTTGACGATACCAGTGTTCTTTGCCGCGGTGGCCGCCGATCTGCTCAGTGTCACTAAGGTGATAAGTTTGGTCGGGATGCTGGTAGTTGGCGTGGCTTGCGCGCAACTGATTCGTAAGGACCGCCACCCATCGCTTTAGGGCTTTGATAGCCTCCTCATTTAAAACATAATATTTATCTTTGCCGACTTTATAGCTTGTTATAAAATTCACTTCTTCTAAATATCGAAGATGTTGGTAGATGCCATGGTATCTCATGCCGGTAATTTTCTGAATATACGCAATGTTGACCTCGTTGCGGGCCAAAAGCTCGATTATAACTTTCCTTTCTGGGCTGGCAAGAGCCTGGAATAATGCGAGCGAGTCAGGGATGTGTTTTTTATTTTTAAGTGTGTGCTTAACAATCATTTTAGTATCCAGGCTCTTTCTCGCACTCCACTGT
>CAZPDI010000025.1:0-10361 GCA_964585425.1 uncultured Candidatus Saccharibacteria bacterium
CTTTAATAGCCTACCCAAGAAAGTTCTCATAGGCGTTGGTGCTGCTCTTGCCGTTATTCTCCTAATGTTTGCCCAATACTACTTTAAAAAAGCTGACGTTACGCTTTTTGCTGCCGGTCAGCTGGTAGATGTAAACACCAACTTTAAAGTCGACACTAACGCTGATTCTGTATCAATCACCTCGGCCACGCTGCCTGGTCGTAAATACGAAGTCAGCAAGGAGGTAAGTGATAGTACGCCGACTACCGGCACCAAGGACGCAGGCACCAAAGCCAGCGGTACCATGACAATCAATAACTGTTTTGATAGTAGTCCACGTACATTCGTGGCTGGAACTCGTCTGCAGGCCGCGAGTGGAGAAGTTTTTCTGACAGCAACAGATGTAACCGTTCCGGGTGGCAATGTAAATGTATTTGGTTGCTCGAGTCCCGGAAAGGCAACAGTGACCGTTACGGCTAGTCAGAATGGTGATACATACAATAAGGCTTCTGGAACGCGCTATACAATCCCGGGAGTGCCATCGGCACAACAACAATACATTTACGGTGTTGGCTCACAAATGAGTGGCGGCACAACCAAGAATATCAAAGTGGTTTCGCAGGCTGACATTGATAAAGCCAAGACCCAGGCCATGGACAAGAGTAAAGATGATGCTACCAAAGAGTTAGAAGACAAAGTCACCTCCAGTCAGATGATCTTACCAGACAGCTTTACGGCCACCCCCACCACCGTCACTGCTAGTCCTGAGCTTAATGCCGAAGGCGATCAAGTAACAGTTAAAGTTAACGTTACGTACTCGATCATGACCATCAAAAAAGATGATTTAGAAGCTTACGTTACGGCCATCGAGAAGAAGCAAGTTGGTAGTGATAAGCAGATTTATCAAAGTGGTGTCGATGATGGCAAGATTACCGCAGTCAATGGCGCTTACAACTTTACTTCTACGGCGTCGGCCGGCCAGAAGATCGATACCGATGCGCTACTGCAAGAAATCAAAGGCAAGAAGACTGGTGCAGCCACCGATATTGCCAGCAAGGTTCCGGGCGTGAGTCGGGTCGATATTCATTTAACGCCCAGTTGGTCAGTCAAGCTGCCAAGTATTGTTGATCATATTAAGATAGAAATAAAAGTCGAAGAGCAATCCAAGCCGTAGACAGGTAAGCGCTTCTCAAAAAAACGTTTTTTCGTTAATGCGAATAAGTTGCAATAAGACCCCCTTAATGCCACAAAGTCGCAATAAGCAAAAAGTTACTTTTTTGCAACGAGCTTCCGCCTAAACCTTGCTATAATAAGAGGAATGAATCATACGATTTTAGCGATTGATTATGGATTAGCCCGTGTCGGGCTGGCGCTGGGGGACACCGAAGCTGGTGTAGTCAGCTCGCGCCAAGCCATCGCTAATGATCCGCAGCTGCTCGAAAACCTCACACTGCTCTGTAGTGATAATCAGGTAGAAAAAATAATTCTTGGCCTGCCACGCGGCTTGGACTCGCAAGAAACTCGCCAAACTAAAGTAACGCGCGAATTTGCCGAATCTCTCAAAACTCTTAATATTCCTATCGAACTACGCGATGAGGCCGGCACTAGTCAGCTGGCTAAAGAGCGACTTGGTAAGAATCCGCCCAAGGAGCTGGTAGACGCCGAATCAGCAGCAATTATTTTAGAAGAGTATCTTAATGACTAAAATACGAAATCGCAAACGTGATATTCGAACCGGCATCATCATTATTGTTGCAATTTGGGTCATCGCCACACTGGGCTGGTATGAGTTTAGTCTCCGCCCGGTAAGCTCCAGTACCCAGAGTAAGCTCATCATCATCGAGCGCGGAACATCGGTGGATGAAATCGCCGATAAGTTGGAGCAGGAAGGTTTGGTGCGTAGTTCGACCACCTTTAAGCTCTACGTCACGTTGCACGGCTTGCGACCTCGTTTGCAAAGCGGAGCTTATGATCTGCACCCCAACCAAAGCTTGCGCACTATTGCCAAGATTATTACCAAAGGCCAAACCGCTTCCGAAAAGCTAACAATACCCGAAGGGTTCACAATTAGTGCGATTCGAGCCAAGGCGGCTACCTTTGGCATTAAGCCAGAAGATTTTGATGCGGCACTGCAGCAAGATTTGACGGGCACTAAGGCTGCCGAACGGCCGGCAGGTACCAGTTTAGAAGGGTATTTGTTCCCAGATACGTATGTGATTACGCCGGCTACGACGGCCAATAGTCTGGTGCGTAGCATGGTTGATCATTTTGATAATAAAGTGTCCGATCAATTAATAGCCGGTTTTGCAGCTCAAGGTTTGAGCTTGCAGCAAGGGCTCACATTAGCTTCGGTCGTTGAGCGCGAAGTATCAAATCCGGCCGATCAAAAACTGGTGACCGGCGTGTTCTTAAATCGCCTTAAAATCGGTATGAAGCTTCAAAGTGACGTAACGGTCGATTATGGCCGTGCACTGCTTGGGAAGCCTTTTAATACGGCCCTGGACTCGCCATATAACACCTATGTTATTCCGGCCCTGCCTGTAGGTCCGATCTGTAATCCGGGTCTTGCCGCCATGAATGCCGTTGCCAATCCAACTGCCAGCAAATATTATTACTTCTTGGCTGGGAAAGATGGTACTACTCATTACGCCGAAACTGTCGATCAGCACAACGCAAACGTGCAAAAATACCTGCGCTAGAGTTTTTATTTCTTTTTGAGTAGGTGTCTACAATGTAGATACATTGTGTATACTTTGTATCTACATTGTAGACACAGCTTTGATCATAAAGGGGGTGATCCTGCCCGACGCACTTGATCGTACGTCGGGCAGGTCCCGTACTGCTCGGTGTCGGTTCAGGCCGACTGGTTGACGTTGGCCCACAGCCCCTTGCGGGGCGGCATGCCCTGCTGGAGTGCCTCGATGCTGTCCGAGATGGCCTGGGCCACCTCATCGGTGCTGAGGGCAAGGTGCAGGTCGGGGCCGTGTCCGAACCAGGCCAGGTGCCACATGTCCGGGGCGTCGTCGTAGGCCTTCCGGAGGTAGCTGATGGCCAGCTGGCCTGCCTCCCACTCCTTGTGGAAGTCCAAGGTGCCGACGTCCACGAGCTGATTGGCCGGAACGTCCATCACATTGTGATGTCGACGCTCCACCCGCTCGTTGGCGCGATCGCTCACGCAGACCAGCTGAGGGATGAAGCCCTCGGCGCAGATCTTGGCGAAGTCCTGCGCCCACTCCAGAGAGCCGATGACGGTGTTGTCGTTGATGGCCCACATGGAGTGCTGGAAGTGACGGCCGTAGGCGCACTGGCTCCGCCCTCGGTTCAGGGCGTACAGTCCGTGGGCGAGCTTCTGGATCGTCATGGTGGCGAACTCGTAGAGCGCACCGGCGTCACTGGTACCCCGGAGGACCCAGCGGTACTGATCCAGCTGCACCCACTGGGCGTTGCTTCGTGCCTCGGTGCGTTCGGCGGCCTGGGCTTCCTCGGCGGCCCGCTTGGCGATCCGCTCCCGTCGCTGCTCCTCATCCTGTCGGGCGAGGGCTCGCTGCTGCCGGAGCCGGCCGATCCCGTAGGGGATGAAGAGCACGATCAAGCCGAAGAGGTGCAACGTGTAGGGCAGGACGGCCGAGCTCCAGCGGTAGGTCCGCGTGTGCTTGGGTTGCGGGCTGCCCAGGGGGCTGTTGAGGCGCCAGTACTCGAAGCGCTTGAAGTGGCGCTTGTAGCTGATGGTGCTGATGGCCCACGCGATGAGGCCGACGATGAGCCAGAGCGCGAGGACGCCCAGGATCAGAACTGCCAGGTCCTTACGGGACATGGGATCATTCCAGTCTGCTCGGTTTCAAGCGAGCTAGGGGTTGAGTTGTGTACGGGCGATTTCGTTGGTGAGCCGAAGCCCAGTCCGCCGATTTCTAATACATGGTAGCACAAACTACTCTAATTGTCAATAATGTAACTTTACACATGTGAACAAAAACCGAACATCTGTGGAAAAATAGCCCCAGATAGCACTATCTGAAAGCGCTCACGGTTAGAAAAAAATGACACTTTTATTTACCTTTACAAAGCCAAAATATCGTTTACAGATAGGGCAAATCTATTGACTTTATCGTATCTGGTCGGCTATACTGATGAGCGTATATCGGTGAGGTTCGAGAATTTGCTTATAGGTACCAAGTAGCTATCAGCCCTCAAACTCCACCAATATCCTACCTAAAAAAGTCGATACGGGAATTAACTAACGGTCGAAATTTCCCTGCTCACAGACACACGTCAGAACGAGGCAAGACTAAGTATAGGTAGTCCATGCTAGGCAACTAGCAGGACGGAGAAGCATATTAGTAGTGAAGTCACGCGCGACCAAATGGTCCACAAGACATCCTCTAAAATAAACCTTCAGAACGAAGCTGTCGCCAAAATAAAGCGAGCTTCTCAAAAGACGACAAATACGCTGGCATTACGCCAGGCTTATCAACAAACAGTTGCCATGCACAAGGGTGCTGGGCGACTCATACGCAACCCGCGTGCTTACATGCACCTTGCAGTGCTCGGTAGCGCCATGGCTATTGTCTTTGGTAGCAACCTTGTTTCTGCAGCCACACGTACGCAAGCGGTTAGCCAGCTGAGTACCGCCAACGGTCTCGTAGCTACGGTAGATCCGTATACTTCATCGCAAGTAGCCGTATCGGTAGCCAAGAGCACCAATTTGGCTGTTGATACGTCAGCTTACTTAAAGCTGTCAAATGTTGCTGATCAGGGCGCATTGGCTGGTGATCAGAATGCCCTTGCTAAGCAAGAAGTCATTAGTATTGCTCAAAGTGTTCGTCGTACGCCAATTACCCATAAGGTAGAGGCTGGCGAAACGCTCGAGACGTTAGCTAAAGACTACAACATTACTACCGACACTATTAAGTGGGCTAACGGTGTTAACGCCGACGCTGACTTAACAGTCGGTAAAGAGCTCAAGATCCTCCCAGTAAGCGGTGTGAGCTACACGGTTCAATCAGGTGATACTGTCGAGATGATTGCTGCCAAGTTTAAGGGTGACGTTGCCGTTGTTAAAGAATTTAACGATCTTGATGTTAAGGCGTTTGCCGCCGGTACCGAAATCGTCATTCCCGATGGCGCGCCTGCCTCAGCCCGTGCAACCTCAATTGTTGCTCGCCGAAGTACCACTTCTGCCAGCGATAACAGTTACTATGGTGGTCGCAACGGTGGATCATTTGCTAACACCTACACGCGCGGTCAATGTACCTGGTACGTGGCGAGTCGCCGACAAGTCCCCAGCAACTGGGGTAATGCCTACACATGGTTATTCCGTGCCCGGGCAGCTGGATATGCTACAGGATCTGAACCCCGAGCCGGTGCTATCGGTTGGGAGCGAGGAAACCACGTTGTTTACGTCGAAGGCGTTAATGCCAACGGTACCGTAAACATCAGTGAGATGAACTGGGGCGGACGCCCAGGTGTAGTCCATTACCGCACCACCCCAGCCAGTCAGTTCCTGTACATTTACTAAGTTAAACAAAAACTGATAATCAAAAAGCCGCTCCTTACCCGGGCGGCTTTTTGATTTGCGTATAAATGTTGAAGCCCCTACTCGAGCCTCAACGAGAGAGGTCCGAATAAGGGCTAGCGTGCATCTGCCTTGATCAATTCTGCATGCACATCGGATCCCAGACATCCCGCTTTGCCACATGGGCACGGGTCGACTTCAGTCACGGGTCGATGCCTTGCACGGTGAGATCATGGACCGGTGCGTACATCGGTCGAAGCGTCGAGGCGATTAGTCCTTCGGTGATGTCGTCGAACGACGGCCGTTCACCGCTGAGCTCGTCATAGAGCTTCTGGAGGTCGGCAAGATCATCGGACGTTGGGTTGGGATTGCGACGAATCGCAGTGATGCGATCGATCATGATGTGTGCCTGGTCGGCATTCTGGGGGGTGCTCATTTGGCGCTCCTAAGGCGTCGGCGAATGATGGCAAAAGTATGACTCACATCTGGTAATTTGTCAATATAGATGCTATCATGAGTATATGTTTGCAGACACAGCAGAATTAGAAGTAGTAGCCGGTAAGGGTGGCGATGGCCGCCTTAGTTTTCGGCACGAAAAATATATAGCTCGTGGTGGTCCGGATGGGGGAAATGGCGGTAAAGGTGGCGACATCATTATGGTGGCCGATCACAACGCCAACACCCTCAGTAAATACCGCACCACGCGTAGCATCAAGGCCCAGCCCGGCGAACAGGGTGGGGCTAATCGCCGTAATGGTAAAAACGGCGAGGATACGATTATTTATGTGCCGACCGGCACCATTGTTTATGAAGACGACAACGAACTAGCCGATTTAACAGTTAATGGTACGCGTGTGGTGATTGCCAACGGTGGTCGTGGGGGCTTTGGTAACGCGCACTTTGTGAGTAGTACTCGCCAGGCACCGCGCATTGCCGAGAAGGGCGAAGAGGGCCAAAAACGGATGCTCCGCTTGGAGCTCAAGCTGGTAGCCGATGTTGGCCTCGTGGGTTTACCAAACGCCGGTAAATCTACTCTGTTAAGCGTTGTCAGCAACGCTCGCCCGGAGATCGCTAATTATCCGTTTACCACGCTTATTCCCAATTTAGGCGTCGTTCAAATCGACGACGGCGATATGGTGATGGCCGATATTCCTGGTCTAATTGCTGGTGCCAGTCTTGGTAAAGGGCTGGGTGATGAATTTCTGCGCCACATTGAGCGCACCTCGGTTTTGCTGCATCTGATCGATGTACATAGCGATGATGTTGTCAGCGATTATAAGACAATTACTAAAGAGCTGACTGATTACAACCAAGATTTAGCTGCCAAGCCGCGCATTATCGTCCTAACCAAGACTGATTCAATCGATGCAAAAGAGATTACTAAGCTCCAAAAAGTATTACAAAAAGCCGCTGGCAACATCCCTGTTATGACCATGTCGTCCATAGCTAAACAAAATGTTCAGGAAGTGCTAAGAGCGATATACACAATCGTTAAAAAAGATCGTGATGCTCGCGCCGAAGCCGCTCCCAAGCCGGACGACATTCCTGTTATTGAGCTTGAGACTCCGCCAGACTTCTGGGAAGTTACCGTTGAGGAAGATGGTAGTTACCGCGTTACCGGTGCCCGATTAGAGGGTTTTGCCCGCCGCACCAACTGGGAGAACGCCGATGGCGTAGAGCGTCTGCGCGACATTATGCGCAAGGTCGGTGTCGCCAAAGAGCTGCGCAAACTCGGTGCCAAGCCTGGTGATACAATTAAGATTAATGATAATCAATTGGAGTGGCTATGAGCGAACAGGGTGGCGCAAGACCTCCTAAAGAGGAGTGGAAGCAACAGGCTGAGCTCGATAAATTAGCAAGGCAAGAAGCTGAAGAATCGGCTTGGGAATTTGAGAATCCCGAAGCTGTAATTGATGAAGCAAAGAGACGAGATGAGGAGACTCTTGCGCAGGGTGCTACTGATTTTGACCCAAAAATTAATGAAATATATCGTGAACGACTAGCTTCACATAAATTCTGGCAAGAGTTCGATCGTCGATTGGCTATCAGCGGAACGGGTAAACCATTTAAAGATACGGTGGAGACATATATCGCTAAAGCTCAAGAAGCAGGTATATTTTCTCAAGAAGAAGTAGAGGAGTTTGCAAGATTACATCAACAGCATTACGCTTAGTAGGTTGATAACTTGTATACATGGGGCTGTAGCTCAGTTGATAGAGCGCCGCATTCGCATTGCGGAGGCCAGGGGTTTGACTCCCCTCAGCTCCACCATTTATGACTTAAGAAAAATTTAAGAATGTTTTGCTAGTCTTTTTGTATGCAGACACGGAGGAAACTATGAAGACTAAACTTGAGATATTGGGGGAACAAATAATGGAAGAAATAAAAGAAAATAAAAAGTGGAACGAGAACGCAGTAACCAATGAAGCGCTCAATAGTAAGCTTGATGTAATAATGGAAATACTAATTGATACTCGAGATAGGGTGATAAATCTAGAAAAACGTATGAATGCGGCGGAGAAACAAATAATTATAATTAAGGATGTGCTTCAAGATCAAACAAGACGTTTGCGTCGTCTTGAAGATCGCATACGTAAACTAGAGTCACGCCCATAGCTTGCCCCACAGAATCATAAGCGGTATGATATGGGAGATAAACATGGCCTTACGATATGGATTCAATTACCCCCAAACCAGCAACACCACAACCTGATGACGGCTTAATTATGCCCGACCAGCCTGATGTACAAGTAACTGCTGAGCCAACACCAATTCCGGTGAGTACGCCTGCGCCCGCCGCTCCGACTCCTGAGGTTGCTCCAGTACCAACCCCGGCACCAACCCCAGTGCCCGAAGCTGATCCATTATTTGCGCCCGTTACCGAGCCAGATCCACTAGAAGCAACACCTGCGCCAGTCGCACCGACGCCAGCGGCTCCTGTAACGGACCAAGCTATGAAGAATCTGGATGATGGGGTTAAGCCCGTGGTAATAGCCACAACTGGCCAAACGGTTATTGCTAAGACAGAAAAGCCACATAAAAGTCGACGCAAGACCATGGTCATCCTGCTAATAGGCCTTTTAGTGTTGGGTGGAGTGGGGTTTGCAGCTTACAAATACTTTATGAAGCCTAATGTAGTCGAGACGCAAGCCCCAGCCACCTTGGCAGTTGATCAGTTAAGTCCCGAAAATTTAGCACAGGCTACCGATAAGGGCGAGCTTACTGTGGGCTCACAAACCAATGCAGCCGTCATTACACTGAGTGGTGAAGTGCCTCAAGATGCGCCGAGTGACTTAAAGCTTGAGGTCGAAATTCAACCGCTGGGCACTGACTTTACCGGCACGCCAACCGATGACGCCGTAGCCATACCTGATGCGACTGATCCGCTTAAAGTGACCCTTAAAGATTACCCTGTAGGAAGTTATCACTGGCGTGGACGCTTAAGCGATGGCACCAACAGCGGACCATGGACGGCGTTTAATACTAAGGATGATGCCGGGAAGACTGCGGACTTTACGGTGGATCGTACGGCTCCGACGGCTGCATTAATCAAGACGCTTAATGGCAAGAATGTGACGACCAAGGCAGTTACCTCTACCGTTGCACAGCCCGTATTAACCGGTACCGCCGAAGCTGGCACGGCTATTACCGTGGCCTTTAATGAGACCACCTACAAGACAACAGCCACAGCCGAAGGCACCTGGAGCTTAACTGCCAGTGCAGTTCTCGCAAACGGTAAATATACCCTGACGGTAACCTCGGCTGATCCAGCCGGCAATGCCACGGCCAGCGCCTACACTCTCACGCAAGCCGCTAAATAGCTCATACATGAAACAGACCACCCGACAGGGCAGATGATCTGCTTCGTCGAGTGGTCAAGCTTGCTGCTTACGTGCCTTGCTTCTGGTTGATGCGCGCTGGCCAATCCTCTTCAGGATCAAGATGTGATAGCTCATCAACTTGTTTCAGGTCGTAAATGAATGCGTTTCCGAAGCGATCGATGGGCTCAAGGCCGACATTTTTGAGCTTGATCATGAAGCTATTTCCAACGCCGGGGCTTTTTACGTCAAGGCCGAAACGGGCCAGTATCTCTCGACGTAGAACTCCACCCGTTTGCTCAAGAACTTCTTGTAACGACCTTGTTGCATGCGGTCGTTTTGAGGTTTGACGACGTTGTTTGCTGTCCTTATTGAACAATTCCCATCGTTCAATAGCTTCCTCTACAAGTTCTGGATTGTAGTAGCGCCGCTCTTTTTTGGATCCAAGGGCCAGTTCTGGCTGAACATTCATGTCGAGGATGATTTTGATACAGGCTGGTTTGGAGGTTGTCCCTTGGATCTTCTCGATACGTGGCTTTGCCTTCTTAATGACCTCAGCTTCGCTAATGAGGCCTGCAGCTTCAGCGGCCTGTATTTGCTCTTTGAGCGTAGGGCGGCGAGCCAAGCTCCAGGCTTCGGTATCAATGTGCTCCACGATACCTGCCCCGCATGATTCATCGCATTCGGTTTGTGCAGCAAGTACATCTTCGATGAGGGCACATGGTTGTTGTCTGCTGCCGCTCAGCTCCAGTCCATGTTCTTCGCTCAGGTGACGAAAGTGATTCGTCAGCTCGCGTCCTTGCTTCTTGATGCCAAGGATCTGTGCAAGCTCGGGCAACGTTTTGAGTTCGGTCTCTATCGCTTCCATGACATCTCCTGTCGGGTGCGTCTGGATAGATATACTACGTTTTTACCAGGTTATGTATATTTACACAAGACAGTGCATTGAATCTATAGGTTAAATCTGCTAAGATAATCCTCGTTACATTGGCGCCATGGGGATATAGCTCAGTTGGCTAGAGCGCTTGCATGGCATGCAAGAGGTCCGGGGT
>CAZPDI010000026.1:0-7145 GCA_964585425.1 uncultured Candidatus Saccharibacteria bacterium
GCCTGAGCTCGCACATCTTCTAGCGGAATGGTGTATTCTTCGATGCGCGCGATGCCATCTTCCATATTTTTAACAATCTTTTGTGTACCAACCACGTAGATGACCTTATCGGCCGTATAGGCTTCGCTCGGCAACTGACTTCCGGTATTGGATGCAATCAACAGCTTCCCGTCTTGAGTCACGGCATGCACACTGCCGAGTACTACATCCGGTGCAGCTACAATCCGCTTTAGTTCCTTCTTTTTATCTTCCTGGCCCCACAGGGCGTTCATTTTGTTACGCAGCGAAACATACTCATCGCCATTTACAGCTTCGGCAATACCCGTATCATCAAGTGTAACCGACGTAGCCGTAAATACTTCTGCTCCCTTGGGAACCATAGCTACAACGGCAGCTTTTGCTTCTTCTTTGGTATCAAAAACCTTTACATCAAAACCATTCTTAGTTAAGGCTTCGACGGCGATATCTAAATTCGCATCAGTGGCTAGTTGGTCATAAACAGTACTCATTCGCACTCCTTTTATATTAGTGACTTACATAAATAGTATAGCATATTTTAGATATGGAATACTCAGATGTTATGGATTAGTTATTACAAGTTTTGATTTGTATTTTGTCAATGTGTGCGCTATACTTTGACTCAGTTCTAAAAGTACCTCTATCAACAAATGAGGCTTGCATGTCCAGCACCGAGCTGACGCAATCATCAACGATTAGCGAATATGACCTGGCCGACTACTTCGTACGCATCGGCCGGATTCGGGAGGATCCAGTCCTGACCGCGCGTCATGATCTCCATGCCTTCTATGCCAACTTCTTGGCCGGAGGTATTGACGGAGCCGATCGCCCAGGCGCACCGACGTGCCTGGTGTGCCACAATACCCGCGACTCATGTAGCTGCACCTTCATGCACCTCGTCCGCGAGAGGGTGAACAAGGACTGGCTCCTAAGCCTCACACCCGAGGATTTGCAACAGGTTGACGGGCCACTCCGGCACCGCATTCTGGGCTGGATCGAACACCTCAAGTCCGCCAGCTGATGAAGACCACAACGTTGCGAATGCCGATTGACCTCGTAGAAGCCCTGGAAATCATTGCCGAAGTACAAGGCAAGTCCCTGTCGGCCGTCATACGGGAAGCAATCGAGATCTGTATCGACGACCGCATTCACGACGCAGAGTTCCGGACGCGCCTCGCTACTGTCATCAAGGAGATGCAGGAGCGTGCAGCCGAGCTAGGAAAAGCCTTCAATTAATGTGGTTGACCGCCTCAAGGTCAAGGCCCAGAATGCACATGTGTTCTGGGCTGTAATTTATAAAGTAAAAGGACTCTGGGAATCTCCCAGAGTCCTATGGGCTCACCGGGCCGCTTACAGCCCACCACGCCATGATTGAATGTTCTGACAACACCAGCCACTACCAACGATCACGGCCGGTTGTCGTAGCGAACAAACTGGATCATCTCCACAAGGCATCAGACCACCACCAACAACGTGTTGGGCTTGCCTGGCTGCACAATCATGATCTGTGCTCCACTCTGCTGGAACTCCAGCAGCTTGTGCGTAACCCGAAGACTGCGCCGAATTGACTCTGAAGTGTTGGTGTCTAGGTGACGAGCCACCTCATCGATTACTACATCATCAGCTTCACTTATAAGGATGGTAAGTTTCCGAGAAGCCATGATAGCCCCCCCCTGTAGACGTACCCACATGTTACCAGCAAGCAATATAAGTTACAATATACCTATATTAAAGGATTTATCACCATGCCACGCTCCGGAAACCCCGCATTTAACCAATCGGTCATCAAAAGCCTGCCACTCACCAACAAAACCAACTCGATGTCGGTGGCCCGTACCTACCTTAAAACCTTCATCCTCCTGGCCCTGGTCATGGCCTCAGCGGCCGTCTCCTGGCAGTGGATGAAAACCTCGATCGTGAACTCCGAGATCCGTTGGCTACCACTCTGGATCACCTCACTCTCGACCTTCTTTATGGCCATGGTCATCTCCTTTAAACCTAAATCCGCTCCGGTACTGGCTCCGATCTATGCCATCCTGCAAGGCGTCCTGCTGGGCGTCGTCTCGGGCACCTTTGCCTATGTCTACGACGGGATTGTGGGTCAGGCGGTCTTCCTTACACTAGCGGTGTTCTTGGGAGTCTATTTAGGATATGCCCTGGGCATCCTGCGTGCCACAGGTACCTTTGTGCGCATTATCCTAACGGCCATGTTGGGATATCTGATGTTTAGTTTGCTGGCCTGGATCTTTAGTCTGTTTAATCTGGTTACCCCAGTGATCAATGCCTACGGGCAATGGGGAGTGGTCTTTAGCCTGCTGATTGTCCTGGTAGCCGCCCTCAGCCTGGTACTGGACTTCGACTTTATCGATGCCGCCGCCCAGCAAAACTACCCCAAATACTTTGAGTGGTACGGGGCTTTTGGATTGATGGTTGGCCTCATCTGGCTCTATATGGAGATCCTCAGACTCCTCGCCCGACTCGCGGCACGAAGCCAATCGTAGGCAGTAATTTAAATTCCGTTGTTTGTATTTGTAGCTAGCTAGGCAGCTAGTGTGGTAATGTAAGTGGGTAAGCAATATGAGTCATACTTATAAAAAGAACTATCTTAAACAAGTAATATTCAGGATTGATTTTGCTGAAATTGAACTGAGGGAGTTTGCCCAATACGGCAAAAGCCTAGAATCTTATTTTGATCAGCATAAAGAACTTCAGGGCAAGCAAGCTGACTTCGAGCTGAATGTTGCTTCAGGAGAGCTGATTGATTTAAGTAAAGAAATAAAGATTTGGCAATTCGTGAATACCAAATCTGGCAACAAATTTGAGGTCGGACCAGCACATTGTCTACTTGAATACTTTAGCTATGAAGACTCAAAGAGTTTAAAAAGTGATATCGACACATTCTGTAGACCCCTACTAGACGAATATGATATTCGACTAGTAAACCGTATCGGGCTTCGATACATCAATCAGCTAGAAATACCTGCTGTGAAAAAAATAGGCGATTGGAACAGTTATATTAACTCCAGCTTACTGGCACCATCAGAATTCCTAAGAGAAAAGGGTAAGATCCAGACTCGTATCCTTAGTCAAATGGATCTTAAATCTGATAACTACAGCACAACTTTTAAGCATGGCATATGGAACGAGAAGTATCCGAATCCAATTACCAACAATCCTTACATACTGGATATTGATTCATTTACACGGTTTCCGGTGGAAATCGACAAACAGTCACTGCTCACATTCGTCGATTCTTTAAATGTTGAGGCTGAAGAAATTTTTGAGCTATCAATAACGAACAAATTAAGAGAGGATATGGACAAATAATGAATCAAACTTACTTAGCCCAAAGTCTCACAAACAACAATAAACAGACTCGATCATCAATGAATAGTAATACACAGACCGTATCAGAGATGAACCACACGCACTCAGCGAGTGGCACAGTAGTATACATCGACAAAAAAACTTCCTATTCCAGAGCACAGTATGTACAAAAGTCAGATCAAAAGTAGATATAGGCACCACCGTAAAACGCGCATATGCCAAGGTGATCTATTTAGAGATCTGCTTGTTTCCGTAGGTAGCGGAAGTGGAACTGAGCACCTGCTCGCAAACTTAGATTATGCCGTAGTTCTGACGCAAGACTGTGATTTAGAACAAGATCATAGAGAGAGGATCAAGAAACCCGTTCCCATAAAAAAGGATAAGTACATCGATACAATACTTATATGTCCAGCATATGGCTTTGACGATTTTGTAGACGGCACACATATAGCTGGGCGGCAGATGGAGACATTTGAAAGTGGAAAACTAAGAGACCGTATCAAGGCAAATGATGTATACAAACGATATCATTACCTTAGCGAGGATCTCGACAATGGTGTAGTTGAACTGGTTATAGATTTTAAGCATTTTATCACTGCCCCAAGATCCCTTTTGTATAAAAAACGTAAAGAAAATTATGTTACCACAATAAATGAAATTTATCGTGAAGAGTTGTCGCATAGATTTGCTAACTTTCTATCTCGAATCGGTCTCCCAGACAACTCAAGCTCCTAATGAAACCCGAGAAGTGTTGCGCATAAGTTCCATGGCGGGTATTATCAAGCTATCAGGGGTTCGTTATGGCAAACTTATTCATTTGGCTTTGGCTCGTTACAACATTATGCTTTTTTGTTGCAATTATACGTCCCTCAGCGTTTACTAAGATCACTAAAAAAGAACACTCACGTAAACATCTTCTTTTATTCTTTTTCGCCGTCGGCACTGTATTCTTTATGACCGCCGGAGCAATGGCCTCACCATCAACTGCAGAGCCAAAGAAACAAGAACCAAAATCCGTTACTAAAATTGAGAAGGTAAGTGAAACAAAAAGTATTGCTTTTGAGTCTAAAACGGAAGATGACAGCACTCTAGCTAAGGGGGAGACAAGGACTAAACAAGAGGGCGTTGATGGCATTAAGACTCTAGAATACGAAGTCACCTACGTGGATAATAAACAAACTGCTAAAAAGCTTATATCCGAAAGAGTTACGAAAGTGCCCATTACAAAGATAGTAGCTAATGGCACATATGTATATGTTGCTCCGGCACCAACCCCAATAAGCACGCCGACTCCTTCGTCGGATGTTTATTATGCTAATTGTACAGCTGTCAGGAACGCAGGAGCTGATCCGATCTATAGAGGTGAACCAGGCTACAGATCGGCACTTGATCGAGATGGCGACGGAATTGGTTGCGAATAGCATGACAACTACCTACGAGACGGTTGTGTTGGGCTTTGGCAATCATGCGGCTATCGAGATCCCGGATGAGCAGTTGGCCGCTTTGGGCGGTAATAAGCGAATGCCGCTCAAGGTAACCGTTAAGGATTATACGTATCAGAGTACCGCCGCCGGTATGAATGGCCAGACGCTCGTCGTATTCCCGCAAAAGGATCGTCAGGCCTCAGGCGTGGCATCCGGGGACAGGGTAATGGTAACGCTGGAGCTCGATAGTGGCTACCGGGAGGTAGATGTTCCTGCCGAGCTGAAGGTCGCGCTCGAAGAGGCCGGGTTATGGCAGAAGTTTTATGATCGCAATTATAGTACGCGCAAAGAATATGCCAGGGGAGTGCGCGAGGCTAAGGCTGAGGAGACGAAGAAGAGGCGAGTGGAGAAGGTGATAGAGGCGTTGAGAGGGTAAACTGAATCTTATTATTATGGTAGTGTAAGACCAGTTCAACGCACCCCACCGAAAGTTGAGAACCAAGCCATGCTCGCACTTGCCATCGTACTCGACCCCAAGGTCGTCATCATCGATCGTCGACGCTGACTTTCCCGCTTCTCGCGGGGAGTACGCGCTAGCCGCCACTTCTTGCGGGTGGCGGTTTCGCGTTTATACCTAGTTAATGGCACGTCTGATACAATGTGTTTATGAATACAGATCTACTTAAACTACGTGAGGCAATTGAAGCGAGCTGGGATGAGCAAACCGCCTATAGAGGAGTCAAAGAAGCCGGCAATCCGGCACTCGGTAACTGCTATCCAACCGCACGAGTCATACAGCACTATTTTCCTGAAGTTGAGATACTTAAAGGAGAAGTATGGAATGGCAGTGAGGAACGTGGGCATTTTTGGAATGGAATGACAGTTAATGACACAACGTACCACATCGACTTTAGCTGGCAGCAGTTCCCGCCCGGATCAGTCATACGATCGTACGAAGTACTCGACCAAAATAACCTGGGTGATAATGATGACGCTATCCGTAGGTGTGAATTGTTATTAAAGCGAGTAAACAAATATTTATTGGAGAACTAACTACGGAATGTCTTTTTTAGACATTGACTTTTAACTACTATTGTGCTAATATTATGCAAGCTCATTTTCTGAACCCAACCAGGAGCGCACATACCATGTCCACCACGGAACCGACCACCGCCACCACCTCCACCGAGGCCAGCCCCGAATGCCGGATCTTCGTCTGGCCGCTCGATGGCCGCTACAACCGCGCGGTCATCATGCACACCGATCCCAGCGCCACCGTCATCACCGAGTTCATCCTCACCGGCGAGAACGCCCGAGAGAAGCTCAAGGAGATGCGACGTTGGGTGGCCGCCCATCAGGGCTTCGACCTCAAGCTGATCGAAGAGAAGGTGCCCGCCGGCGACTGGGCCGCGGAGGGAACCGACATCCTCGGCTTCACCTTCACCGTGCCCGCCAGCGATGGCTGGGCATGGTGGTCGAACATCCGGAGCATCTAGCTCCTACCACCGCTTCTGCGGGGAGTACGCTTAACCGCCCTCCTCGGAGGAGCGGTTTCGCGTTTAAGGTGTATAATTTATGTATGTTTCACTTTCGTAAAACGCGAAAAGAATACAAAAAACATTTACGACCAGCATCTTGCCCGTTTTGTAATACCGACGAATTGCAGAATCGCCAGGTTATCGAGACTAAGTTTGCCTATATCGTTCCAAATAAGACCTCATATGATGTCTGGGAGGCACGCACCGTTAAAGATCACTTATTAGTCATTCCTAAACGTCATGTTCGATCGCTCCATGAACTTACTAAAGCCGAGAGCGCAGATATTATGAATATTTTAGCCGAGTATGAAGATAAAAATTATAATGTTTATGCTCGTGGTAAAAGCAGCAGCGTGCGCTCAGTTGTTCATCAGCACACCCACCTAATCAAAACCAATCCTCGGGCGCACCATGGCACCTTTTATTGGAGAAAGCCATATATTTTTTGGAAGTTCTAATAAGATCATAAAATAAAACGTCCCGCAGGGCGCCCGCACTAAATTCCGTGCGGACGCCCTTACGGGCATCTGGGTCCTCCCGGAGGAGGACTAGCAGCTCGGGGCGGCCCCGAAGGAGGTCCGGAAGCGGCCGGTGCCGAGGTGGGTCTGGACGAGGCCGACGACGATCAGCAGCGAGCCGATGGCGGCGGCGAGCACCATCCAGCCGACCTCGAAGGGGGCGGCGGCTTCGTTCGCCACGAACATCACCACGGCGGCGGTGAGCACGAAGGCGAGGGCGATGACGCCGGCCACGAAGGCCGGCAGCTTGGTGGAACCGCTCTTCTCGCGGTGGTTGACCTGGGGCTCGTCGGCGGCGATCGGGGTGAACAGCGTCAGCC
>CAZPDI010000026.1:7155-10112 GCA_964585425.1 uncultured Candidatus Saccharibacteria bacterium
GAGGAGGAGGATCAGCGAACCGGGCGACGGTCCGAAGGCGTGGAGGAACGTGCGAAGCATGTGAGCTCCTTCTGTGCGTCGAGCCCCACCGGATGTGGAACTACGATGAAATAATTATACTTCTAGGTAGGTAAAAGTCAATAATTATGTGTTTTTATTTGTTGGGTCCTTTAAAAAACTGAGGATGATAGTAACTGGCGTTACCTGGTAAATCACGAATATCATAGGCATTCACCGAGTACGACATCACATAGCTACCAGATGAAGAGAGTGACTCGTGGATTCGTGGCATATACTCTAACAATTTTTTATTTCGAGCCTCTGGAATGTTATAGACCGACTGACTCACTTGTGTCCAAGGCCCAGTTATGCTCGTGGCATATGTTTCGTAAACCGCTTTAGGGAAGGGCTTCTTCATAAATATAGCTCGATACTTGCCATCAACCTTGATGATTGCCTGCAGGTTTTGTGAGCTAATCGGTTTGATCTCTGAGCGATTCGTCGACCAGCCCTTATTTGTATAATACTGTGGCGCAGTACCAAGCTGGCCCGTTGGCGTGCGGTATATATATGTCTTATTGTCGAGATGACCAAGTACGTAACTATAATCACCTTCGCTGTAAAGTGCCGACCCCCACTCGATGGGATCATTAGTAATAATCTGCTCTCGAGACTCCACCCCTAAACTGGGCAACGATAATCGCACCAGCCAGGTGTTGCCGGTAAATGACGAGCCAAAATCAGCCGTCTTATCTGGTTGCCACTCATTAGCGAGCAGTACCACGTTATCGCCAGACACCATGCCGCTATAGGGCCACAAGTGATTGTTGGGTCGTGCATCTACATTAGGTACATATGATGTCTCTTTACCAACTGTACCCGACACATACGTTTTAAAATCACTGCCATCGGGCTGTGAAGTTGTCAGACTATTGCGCACTAATTTATAAAATGGGCCGTAGGTATTATTTGTCGAAACAGTCCCGATAAAGCTATCGGCCCACATATACATAATCCGACCATCGGGCAGTTTAAGACTTGCACCGCCATCTCCACCAATCCAGCCACGCGGCTGATTGACTCGCGCGAACTGTGCATTGATATCTTTAGCGTCCTTTGCTGGCCCAAATACTCGAGACGAGCGCGATTGCACCATAATCACCAGGCTTACCAAAGCAACTACACCGACTATGCCAACCAGCGTTATTTTTTTCATAGTTTGATTATAGCAAATCAAGGTGTGGTATAAGGATATGTGCTCACTATATCCGATCGGCGCCCATAATGTACCTCAAAATCATCAATGCGCTGCGTAATATCATCTACCAGGCAGGTTAAGGTAACTTCTTTCCTGTTACTCAACTTGTATTGAGTGCTGAGGTATGGGGTCACGATTTGCGAACGATTTGCCGAAATTGCTACTTGCGGCCCGGTTTTACCCATGTAGGCGTGTTTTCCTGAAAAATTACAAAACACCATCCCGAGGTTATATTCCGAGACCCGAGCTTGAATCAAACTATCAAGAACTTTAGAATCGGAAAATCCTGGGTAACGATTGTGCACGACTCCTCTTTGCGCCGCGAGGTCAGCAAACTGATTTATTGACCAAAACGCGAGCACAATCACCCATTCTGCTCCTTGTGTAACGGCCGATTCAAAGAGTTTGTGGTCAAATATATCCCAACAAATAATAATTGCCGTTTTACCCAAAACGCTAGTAAAAACTTCGGGAAGCTGCAAAGATGGTTGATAGTGCTCGCGCTCGGATAGCCATAGATTGTTTTTAGAGTAATGAGTCAGCACCTTACCACGCCTATCGATGTAAACCGTGCTGTTATAGATGCGACCATTTCTTAAAGAGGGGAGAGTCCCAGGAATAATAGCTATATCAAATTGCTTTGCCAGCTCACAGAATTTATGTATCCATGTATTAAATTGTTTCCCGGCTTCTATGAGCTCATACTCACCCCGTAATACACCATATAAAAAATCTTCCGGAAAAATAGCGAGCTGGGATCCGGCAACCGAATTTTTTGCCACAACGTCCTGCATGGTTTGAAAATTAGCTTGAGGCTGATTAGCTAATGGCAGGAGTTGATTTACCGAAATTACTGTCTTCATACGTCAAGTATAGGTTTTATAATTATATACACAAGCCAGGGCAGTACACTTTAGCGTCTCTTTGGCTGAGCGTCGCGGTCTAGAACCTTAGTTACTTCACGAAGCCATACATTACTCCACCAATAACACCACCCGCAATGGATGCTATTGCTGGGCTATCAAGCCACTCCTTCTTTGTGACTATAAGTATGATTAAGGTCGTTATTGTGGCTTGAGTAAACGTCTTCTAGAAACCATGCAATTTTTGCATAATTGACGACAAAATCATTATAAACTTCACCCAAGTCGTGATTACTTTGCATGTTCGCGATTAACTTGCCATACGCATACATTGTGTCATGGGCGACACTATTTCGTATTTCTGCCAAGCGAATAAAATTAGGCTTCATTTTCTTAAGTTTTATATTATCGCTGATCTTGCAGATAGTATCTATTTTTTGCCTATTGCTCAGCTTTGACAACACAAGTGTTTCAAATTGAATTCTTAATACTTGATTGTGCATTTCTGGAGAGATCTTCGCAAAGTGGTCTAAAATATATAGCCCCAGGGCCTCGTCTACCTGTGAATGTCCAACAATAATGTTTGCTATTTTTTCTTCTGTCGTATCTGCATTATTGAATAATGGGAAATTACTATTCATATGATCGTCTTGGGTCAAGAGGAGAATTTTCATGATCAGAAACGCTAGTATTTTCTGTTGGGGCTTCATTAGCTGTTGTGCCTTTTGAACAAAACTTAACTGCCTCGTCTCTGTCCTTCAAGGCATTGATCACATACTTATCTTGTGCAAGCTCAGGATAGTCCTCTAGTAACATATTTATGTGTTGCCCTAGAC
>CAZPDI010000027.1:0-10110 GCA_964585425.1 uncultured Candidatus Saccharibacteria bacterium
GACTTAAAATCCGTTGCCGCAAGGCTTGAGGGTTCGAGTCCCTCCTCGCCCACCATTTATAAATAGACGTCTATACAAACGAAAGGCCCCCGGGACCTCTCGTTTTGAGAGGCCCCAAGGGGCTACTTGAGCCATGCAGGCACGAACTGTGTCATTTGCATGAAGGCAGTGCGGTCGGTTGTCGCAAAGGCACATTCTTGCCAAAAGGCGCGACTACCTTTTCTACCCGCCTCAGCGATATGAGGATGCCCGGCCCAGTGCTTGGCGCCTCTCGTGAAAGCAGGAGGCGGCCAAGGTGCGCCAAAGTGAGCATGGACCAGCTTGATTATGTCACCCTTGCGATTCAATATGAGGCAGACGTTATTGCTCATTGTCATGCGCTCAACAAGAACGAAAGGGACGTTGCGTCGGTTTTGCGGCAATGCCTTGCTGGTGGGGTCATCGGCAAAGCGAACATTGTCGCACGGCCGTCGGTCGACGACCATGTCTGCACCGAGAGGTCGATCGAACTCGAATTCAACGATGAATCGCCCCTGGCTTTCTGCCGGAAGATCATTGTTGTCTAGCACATCTTGGATGTACTGGTAGCTCATTCCGGTCTGAATCGTGGCTTCTGGACCGGAAATAACCGTCAGCGAACCAAACTTCCATTGCATGGGTACGTCCGATACTAGAGTGATCGCTTGCCCGGATGGCAGCTGTCATCACTTGAACGAGGATACATTATCATAATATAAGCTAAAAAGCAATATAATTACTTGGTTGCAGAGCTAAAAAAGCGTATAATAAGAGCATAAGCAAGGAGTGGATATGTTGTATGTGATTATCGGTTTGGTTGTCCTGGTCGTTATCTGGCTATGGGCTACCTATAATGGTCTGGTTAAGGCCAAGCTGCGTAGCGATGAAGCGCTGAGTGACATCACCGTGCAGACCAAGCGCCGCCTAGATTTGATTCCTAACATTGTCGAGGCTGTTAAGGGCTACGCTAAGCACGAAAAAGGTGTGTTTACCGAGGTTACTAAAGCTCGTACGGCTGCAATGGAAGCTCCAAAAGGCGATTTAGCTGCTCAAGCCCAAGCAGATGATATGCTGACCGGTGCGCTTAAGAGTTTGTTCGCGGTAAGTGAGTCATATCCAGACCTTAAGGCCAACACTAACTTTTTGCAGCTCCAGCAAGAGTTGGTCGATACCGAAGATAAGATCCAGGCATCGCGCCGCTTCTACAATGGCAATGTCCGCGACTTTAACATTAAGCTCCAGGTGTTCCCAACTAACATGATCGCCAAGTCTCTGGGCTTTACTCCCTACACCTTCTTTGATGTTGACGCTAACGAAAAGGCTGCTGCCGAGAAGCCGGTAGACGTAAAGTTCTAAAATGTACAGTCAGATCGCGTCTAATAAGCGCAAGACGATTCTGTTGATGGTAGTGTTCGTGGCGTTGGTGGGGGCGGTTTCGTATGGGTTTAGTCTGTACTTTAGTGACGATAGTATTGTGATATTTGCTCTGGGCTTCGCGGTAATTTACTCATTGATCGGCTATTTTGCTTCGGCTAAGATATCGCTCGGTTTAAGTGGCGCCAAGCCGATTGCTAAGCGTGATGCGCCAGAGCTGTATAGGGTGGTCGAGAATTTGACGATTGCCGGCGGTTTGCCCATGCCCCAGGTCTACATTATTGATGATACAGCGCCAAACGCGTTTGCAACTGGTCGGGACCCTAAACACTCTTATGTGGCGGTAACCTCTGGATTGCTGGAGATTATGGACAAAACTGAGCTCGAGGGTGTGATCGGTCACGAGCTGAGCCATGTTAAAAACTATGATATTCGGGTAATGGCTATTACGGCCGCGCTAGTGAGTGTGATTGCCGTATTGAGCGATATCTTGATTCGCATGAGCATTTGGGGCGGAGACGACGACAGCAATAATAGTTTTGGTATCTTTATCGCCATTGCCGTAGCCATTATTACGCCGTTGATCGCCATGTTGGTGCAGCTGGCAGTGAGTCGAAAGCGCGAGTATTTGGCGGACGCCAGTGGCGCCGAGTTGACTCGCTATCCGCAGGGGTTGGCCAGTGCGCTTCGTAAGCTCGAGGCGTATGGTAAGCCCATGAAGAAGGCCAGCACCGCCACCTCACACTTGTTTATTAGTAACCCGCTCGGTAAAAAGGGCGTAGCATCGTCATTACTGAGTACGCATCCGCCACTACAAGACCGTATCGCTAAACTGGAGCACATGGAGAATCATGCCTAAAACATTTACCCTTATCAAAAAGAGCATTGCCGACGCCTGGAGGTTTCGCCGAACGTTAGTGCCAATTATTTTATTGGTGATGATTCCAGTAGTTGCTCTCACGTTAATTACCAGCAGCGATCAGACGCTGGGCACCTATGGTTCGTTTGCGACGTTAATAATGAACATCGCGGTTATTAGTACGGTAATAAAGCTGAATACTGGGTCGAGCAAAGTGACATTATCCGAGGCCTATTATGGCGGCACCAGTCGATTCGTGGCCTTTATGTGCGTTGTTGGCTTGCTGGGCTTGCAGCTCATACCCTTGGTGATCGGTGGTCTTATTTATGTAAGCGGCAGTACTGGCGCAACGGTCGGATTAGGCCCGGTAGAAATAGCTTTGCTTGGAGGTATATGGTTGCTATTTGCGGTACCGTCGTTGCGCTGGATAACTCGATCGGTATTTGCTCTGTATTTGGTGCAGGATGCTGATTTGCGACCGATTACTGCTGTTCGCCGCAGTAGTAATGCGGTAAAAGGCAAGAGCTGGCCGGTATTTGGTCGAATTCTCGCTGGTGCCGTTCTTATGATGGTCGTACTTATTATACCGTCGCTAGCAATCAGCACCTTGCCAGAATCTGCTAGCTGGCTCTCAAAGATAGCAACCAGCCTCCTGCAAGTGGTGTCGGCGTTAGTGCTCGTGCCATTTGCTAGCGTGTATGGCTATAACATTTTGGAGGCCCTCGGTGGTAAGCCAAAAACAAGCTGAGGAACGTCTTGAGCAGTTACGGGGACAGCTCGAAGAGTATCGTTATGAATACTATGTGCTCGACAAGCCAAGTGTTGATGACGCAGTTTACGACAGCCTCAACAACGAGATTAAAGAGTTAGAGGCACAGTACCCCGATCTGATTACTCCAGATTCGCCCACTCAGCGGGTAGGGGGAGCGGTGAGTGGCAAATTCAAATCCGTGCCACATCCTAGCCCGATGCTCAGCCTGCAAGACATTTTTGATATTACTGAGCTCGAAGCTTGGGAAAAACGGCTTCACAAATTATTGGGTAAAAACGAAATCGAATATTATGCCGAACTCAAAATGGATGGTTTGAGCATGCGGCTGGAGTATGAGGATGGTCTATTCGTGCGAGCCGCTACTCGCGGTGACGGCCAAGTTGGCGAAGATGTTACGCACACCGTTAAAGCTATCGCCTCCGTACCGCTGCGATTACGAAAATCAGCTGCTGTACCGGCTTCGGTTTACAAAAGTTTTGAAGTGCGTGGCGAAGTGGTCTTTCCTAAGGCTAATTTTGAAAAGATGAACAAGGAGCGTGAAGCCCAAGGCTTGCCGTTATTCGCTAATCCACGCAATGCCGGGGCTGGCACTATCCGCCAGCTTGATCCAAGCGCCGCCGCCAAGCGTGGCTTGCAGTTTATTGCATATAGTATCGAAATGGACTTGCCGGAGCTCGCTACCCATGCCGATGAACATGCCATGGCGCGCGAACTCGGCTTTAAAGTGCATGAGGGCGATGAAGTCCTTGGTAGTGTCAAAGAAATTGAGCACTACATCGAAACGTGGCGAGAAAAACGACTCAAGTTGCCGGTTGGTACTGATGGTCTGGTAATTAACGTTAATAGCAATGCAGATTTTGCTAAGCTGGGCGTTGCTGGCAAGGCGCCGCGTGGTGCCGCTGCTTATAAGTATCCTGCCGAGACGGCTACCACCATCCTAGAGGATATTCGCGTCAGCATAGGTCGTACCGGGGCAGTCACGCCATATGCCGTTCTTAAGCCGGTGGTGGTAGCTGGCTCCACCGTTTCGCGGGCAACGCTTCATAACGAAGACGAAATAGCTCGTAAGGATTTGCGCATTGGCGATACCGTGATTATTCATAAAGCCGGTGATATTATCCCAGAAGTAGTTGAACCAATTACTAAATTACGTACCGGTAGTGAAAAAGTCTTTACCATGCCCACCGAGGTTAACGGCATCAAAGTTATCCGACCAGCTGGCGAGGCCGTGGCTCGGCTCGAGGATTTAAGTGCGGGCGAAGTACGCTGGCAGCAGTTGATTCACTTGGTCAGTAAAGCTGCCTTTGATATCGATGGATTAGGCGAAAAGATTTTAGCTCAACTGATGGAGGAGGGGATAATCGAGTCGCCTGTCGACATCTTTAATCTCAAATATGACGACATCATCAATCTGGATCGTTTCGCAGCGGTCAGCGCTCAAAACCTGATCGAATCTATTAATGAACATAAAACTATATCGTTAGCGCGATTTATTTACGCCCTTGGTATTCGCCATGTCGGCGCTAAGACTGCCAGCGATATGGCTAAAAGATTTAAATCCCTCGATACCTTCCTCCAAGCTTCAGAGACAGATTTAGCTAATATCGAAGGAGTAGGCGATGTTGTAGCAGCCAGTGTATCTAAATGGCTATCACAAGAAGAAAATATTAAGCTCATTCACGATTTCCATAAAGCCGGAGTAGTAGTTAAAGATGACGATTCACCAATTGGTGGTAAACTCCAAGGCACGACTTGGGTCCTAACCGGTACGCTACCAACGCTTGGGCGTGATGAAGCAAGCGCGATGATTGAAGCCCAGGGGGGTAAAACTTCGTCGAGCGTCTCCGCTAAGACTACCTATGTGTTGGCAGGTGAAGAAGCTGGCAGCAAGCTCGCTAAAGCCGAGAAACTAGGCGTAAAAATTATCGACGAAGCCGAATTTCATAAGATTATAGGTTCATAAAACGCAGAGGCCCCCGAAGGAGCGTGCGTCCCTTCAGGGGCAATCGATTGGGAGCCGAGACAAGATGTTCGACCGGCGGATCAGGACTTGGGCAATCTGCCGGATGAGCGGCTCGTATCGCGGATCTTCTCGGCCAAATCGCGGGACGATGTAGACGCCATTGTTCTTGCTAAAGCTCAACTCGACGATATCACGATGGCTTGAGTAGAAGCTTCCGAGGAAGTTGGTGCATGCATCGCCTGACTTGTCGAAATTGATACGTATACAGCGGCCATCTTTGTATACGCAGCCATCGATGTGCTCCGGGAATAGCACCCGATAGCCAACGAGCTTAATGCGCACGGCGTGTCGACGATCCATTATGCGGTCGACTTGGACCTCGGGCATACCAAGATTCATTCGTCGTTTACGGGGGCGTCGATGACTTCTGTTCTGGCTCAAGTCTTCTCAGCTTTCTGGTCTTGACTGCAGCTTGCAGCCCGCCCGACACTATTCATGACCACGCGCCTCCTGGATGATGCGCACACATTGTCTTCCTGTAAGGAAATCATGTGGTCCAATATTGTAGTACCCGCAATCATGCGCAATCCTGTGAACCTCAGCCACGGCTATGCCGCAAAGTTCGGCAACAAACTCTTGCTCAAACGGCCCCACACGGAACTGTGGTGTACGACCAGTTTCGTCGATGAAATGTGCGATCAACACAGCTCCTCCTCTCGGGTGTGTAGGCCGATTGATTTAGTTCATTTTGATATAAAATCCTAAAAAAATCAATAACCTATCTACTCGCCACATCTGTCGCGGGCTGGTATAATGACTGCATATGGCAGATATCACCAAAGATACCGTACTAAAACTCGCTAAGCTTTCCAGCATCGGCCTGAATGATCAAGAAGTAGAAGCAATGACGAAAGAACTGACGTCAATTGTTGGTTTTGTTGAAGCTCTGCAAGCAGTAGATGTTGAAGGAGTTGAACCGACGTTTCAGGTTACTGGCCTTCAGGATGCATTTCGTGTCGATGAGGTAAATCCCGTGACTATTAGTCGCGAAGAACTTTTGTCTAACGCGCCGGCCCAGCAAGACGGTTATATTAAAGTGCCGCGGGTGATCCAATGAGTAATCTTACCCGACCGATTCATGAATTAGTCGCCGACATTACAGCCGGCAAGCTTCGTGTAGTTGAACTTGTTCAAGAATCATTTGATGCTATCAAGGCAAATGAGGCGTATCACGCTATTCTTGAAGTAAATCCTGATGCATTGAATCAGGCGCAAGAACTCGACCAAAAGATTGCGGCTGGGGAAGCTGGGGGAGATCTGCTCGGAATTCCATATATCGCTAAAGACAACTTTTTAACAATTGGTACCCATACAACAGCTTCAAGTCATATTCTTGAGCCATTTGAAGCGCCCTATGAATCAACTGCCACACAAAAACTTAAAGATGCCGGCGCGATTTTGGTGGCCAAGGCCAACATGGACTCCTTTGGTCACGGTAGCAGTACCGAAAATAGTGATTTTGGCCTCACTAAAAATCCTCACGACGCCACCAAAGTTCCTGGTGGGAGTAGTGGTGGTTCGGCCGCCGCTGTTGCCCTGGGATTGGCTAGTTTTGCGCTGGGTACCGACACGGGTGGCAGTATTCGTCAGCCAGCTAGCTTTTGTGGTGTGGTCGGCATCAAGCCAACCTACGGGTTGGTGAGTCGCTACGGGGTGGTGTCGATGGTGAGTAGTTCTGATGTGATTGGGCCACTGGCTCGCTCGGTCGAAGACGCTGCTTTGGTGTTGGATGTGATTGCTGGTAAGGATACTAAAGACGGGACGACTATCGAACGGTCAGACAAAGCTTATACAGATATAACTACAAAACCACTACGCATAGGCGTGGTAAAAGAATATCTGGGCGAGGGCGTGGCACCAGAAGTTCGCGAACAAATCGATAGCGCGGTCAACAAACTCAAGGCTGCCGGCAATACCGTCCAAGAAGTCAGTCTTCCCTCGCTAAGTTTGGCTCTGGCCGCCTATTACATTATTATGCCAGCCGAAGTCAGTAGTAATTTGAGTCGGTATGATGGCGTGAAGTTTGGGCATTATGCGCAAGATGCTAAAACGTTGAGTGAGCGGTATCTACAGTCGCGCGAACAGGGCTTTAATGCCGAAGCCAAGCGTCGCATTTTAATTGGCACCTATATGCTGAGTAGTGGGTACTATGACGCCTATTATAAGCAGGCTCAAAAAGTGCGCACCAAGCTTGTGGAGGAGTTTACTAAAGCATTCCAGGAATATGACGTTCTTGTCGGACCAGTCGCGCCAACGTTGCCATTTGGGCTTGGCGAAAAACAAGCTGATCCGTTGTCAATGTACCTAGGTGATATTATGACGGTGGCGCCGAGTCTGGCCGGGTTGCCGGCCGTTAGCATGCCGGCTGGCTGGGTCGGTACGTTGCCCGTCGGCCTCCAGATTATAGGTGCGCAAACCCAAGAGGCAGATGTGCTCAACATTGCTAAGCAATTGGAGGCACACGCGTGATGATAGCTGCCCTTGTTATTAGTTTAGTGCTTGGTTTGTTATTGTTGGCCGTGGTTAGTGGTGGCTCAAAATCGGCACGACCAAAAACCGGGCAGGGCAAGCCGACGGTTCGCCTTAACACTAAAACCGTTCAAAATAGATGGGATATTGTGCAAACCATGACCAGCCAGGGAGGCAATGGTCTGCGTCAGGCCATCATGGAGGCCGATAAGCTCCTAGACTATGTGCTGCAGGGCAAGGGCTATCGCGGCGAGACCGTGGCCGAGCGCATGCGCAGTGCTAATCGGATGTTCAGCCGCCGTAACGACGTGTGGGCGGCTCATAAGTTACGTAACGCACTGGCGCACGAAGTGGATTTTGATCTGGTGCCGAGCCAGGTTAAGCAGTCTATCAAAGCCTTTGAGCGAGCTATTAAAGATTTGGATGGTGGATTATGATCTCGCAAGACATACTAAACTCCTACGAGACGATTATTGGTATTGAGTGTCATGTGCAGTTGGCTACTCAGACGAAACTCTTTTGCGGCTGCGATAACAATGCGCGTGGAGCTGAGCCCAACACTCGGGTGTGTCCAGTTTGTTTAGGCATGCCAGGAACGTTACCGGTATTGAACGCCGAAGCCGTAAATCTGGGAATCCGCGCCGGACTAGCGCTTAATGGTGAGATTGGTCGTGTCACGAACTTTGATCGCAAGAATTATTTTTATCCTGACCTTCCTAAGGGCTATCAGATTACGCAGTTTGATCTACCAATTGTTGGCGTTGGCAAGATCGACGTGCCATTGGACGGTAGCTCATTTGAGGTTGGCATCACTCGCGCGCATATGGAAGAAGATGCCGGTAAGCTCACCCATCCGGCGGGCGCTGATTATTCGCTGGTCGACCTTAACCGTGCCGGTACACCACTGCTCGAAATTGTTAGTGAGCCAGATATGCGCACACCCGCAGAGGCTAAAGGCTATGCTCAGGAATTGTATAACTTGATGCGCTACGCCAAGGTTAGTGATGTTGACTTGTACCACGGTAACATGCGCTTTGACGTTAATGTGAGTGTACGTAAAAAAGGTGCTTCCGAATTTGGCACGCGCACCGAGACCAAGAATCTCAACTCCTTTAAGGCAATCGAGCGCACCGTAGAATACGAAACGAAGCGCCAGATTGAATTGTTAGAAAAAGGCGAGCAGATCGTGCAAGAAACCCGTGGTTGGGACGATGCCAAGCAACGGACCTTTAGTCAGCGCACCAAAGAGGATGCTCATGACTACCGTTATTTCCCGGAACCCGACGTGCCGCCGGTAGTAGTCACTGACGAGATGATGGCTAAGGCTCAAGCCGAATTGCCTGCCTTGCCACCAGAACTCCGCGACCGTCTGCGCACCATAGGTCTGCCCGAGGGTGATATCGAGAACCTCATTGCTCACCCAGAGCTGCTTGAGAAGTATTTCGAAGCAATTGAAGGCCTAGATAGCAAATCCAGTAAGCGCATCGCCAACTGGTTGGTCAACGTTGAGGGCGAAGCAGACGAAATTCTTCCTAATCCGTCACGACTTGCCGAACTAAGTGCCATGGTGGCCGATGATCGACTGAGTAGTACCAATGCCAAAGAGATATTCCTGGTTATTTACACGCAAGATATTGATCCGGTTGCCTACGCCGAGGAACATAATCTCATCCAAAACTCTGATACGGGTGCTATGGAAGCACTCATCGATCAAGTTTTAAATGAAAACCCAACAGTGGTCGAAGAATATCGATCAGGTAAGCAGCAGGTATTTGGTTTCTTGGTGGGTGCGGTCATGAAGGCCAGTAAAGGTCAGGCCAATCCAGCCATTGTCAGTAAGCTTTTACGCGAAAAACTCTAGGGTATTGCCAGACTGCCAACAGATATGCTAAGATAGTCGAGTTATGCAATCAATACAAGCAATCGAACAAAGCTATAAGAAACCCAAAGTTGCTCAGATCCAATCTGGCGACACGGTTAAAGTACACCACCGAATCAAGGAAGGCGCCAAGAGTCGTGTCCAGGTATTCGAGGGTGTTGTTATCCGTACCCATCGTATGGGCAGTCTGAGTGCCGTTATTACTGTTCGTCGTATTGCCAGCAATGTGGGCGTAGAGAAAACCTATCTCCTACACTCTCCTAATGTCGAAAAAGTCGAAGTATTACGTCGCGCTAAAGTCCGCCGTAACTTCCTCAGCTACTTGCGCGAACGACGTGGTAAATCAGCTCGTCTGCAAGAAATGGACTTTGATAAAAAAGCCGCTAATGATGTGAGCGTACCTCAAGACGCTGAAGTAACCGAAGTTGTTGCCGAAGAAGCCGAAAGCGTCGTAGCCGAAGTTTCTACCGAAGAGTTGGCCGCCGAAGAGAACAAGCTGGCTGCTGCTGATGATGCTCCAAAAGTAACAGATGATCCTACCGACGAGGGTGATGAAGCCGCCATGCCGGCCGAAGAAGTCCAAGAAGGCCTCGACAAAGCCGAATAACTTAGCGCGAATATGAATGAAGACCCGTAAGGGTCTTTTTTAAATGTTGTTTCGCCAAAAGGTAAAATCATCGCTTGTTACCTATAGATAATTAGTAATAGTTTTACTT
>CAZPDI010000028.1:0-8816 GCA_964585425.1 uncultured Candidatus Saccharibacteria bacterium
CCCATCGAGGGTTCGAATCCCTCCCTCTCCGCCAAGTTTATGATCCTTGCTCTTCTAGTAGCCAAGTTGCTATTGAGTGTCGGCCGGCGGCTAGATCTTGCTCAACATCATCAAGATCGTTCTGTAACTGAAAAGCGATTCCTTGATTGACGCCCTGTTGTTCGAGCCTGGCCAGCTCACTGACTGGCGCTCCAGCCACCATGGCGCCGCTGAGCATGGGGCCGACAAAACTATACATGGCCGTCTTGTACTGAGCCACTTTTAATGGGTCGTGCTTTGTGGGATCTATATCTAATAACTGACCGCATATGGTTTGCTTACAACAGTTTTGAAGGAGGGACATAATTTTGATTTTTAACCGTGGCGTTAAAAATGAATTTAGCACCAACTCCCCGGCCGCGTTTATACATAGGTCGCCGGCTAGCAATGCTACATTATTATCACCATATATACCGCCAATATTTGGTTTACCACGCCGCTCAAAATCACCGTCCATAATATCGTCATGGATCAGCAGGCCAACATGGAGCATTTCCCAGGCAGCCGCCACCGGCATAACAAGCTGCATATCCTGACCGCCATACTTCTTATGAGTTTCAATTACCAGCTTGGGCCGTAATCTTTTACCGCCACGCAGCACTAAATCTTTGATGTGCGTCCAGAGATTGGCGAAGCTTGGATCGATTTCTTGGGCTTGTTCGATTTGTTCATTCAGATAGTTAGTTAGCAGCTCATCAACATTCATATACTGAGTCTGGCACACACATGTTAAATAATTCTTAAATGAAAGAATAGGTAAGTCTTTAATGTATTTATAGCATGGAGTACAATAAGAATATGAACGTTATAGAGCTAAAAAACATCACCAAAGTTTACAAATCGGGCGAAGAAGATACTGTTGCCCTGGGTGGCGTCGACCTCACCGTTAAAAAGGGTGAATTCGTGGCAATTATGGGTCCCAGCGGCTCGGGCAAATCAACCCTTATGCATATTATCGGCTTACTTGATCGCCCCACCACAGGTGAGTACCGCCTCGACGGCAAGGATGTTAGTAAGATCAGCAAGAAGCAACAAGCGCACATTCGTAATCAAGAAATTGGCTTCGTCTTTCAACAATTTAATCTTTTGACCCGCACCAGCGCCCTGGAAAATGTGCTACTGCCCACCATTTACGGCAAGGTACCGAACGCCGAAAAGCGGGCCAAACAGTTACTTGAAGAAGTTGGTTTAAGTGACCGCATCAAGAACAAGACCAATCAGCTAAGCGGTGGCCAAATTCAGCGCGTAGCCATTGCGCGAGCCCTGATCATGGATCCGGCAATTATCTTGGCTGATGAGCCGACCGGTAACCTGGATAGCAAACGTAGTGATGAGGTTATGAGGCTTTTACAAAAAATTAACAAAAAAGGCGCCACCATTGTGCTCATCACCCATGAGCCAGATGTCGCCAAGTATGCCCAACGGGTTATTACCCTACGCGACGGCAAGATTACTGGAGCAAAATCATGAAGGTCTATCAGATAGTTCGTCAAAGCCGCAAAGCCATCTTCCGCAATAAAGGCCGTAGCTTTTTAACTATTCTCGGGATCATCATTGGTATCGGCTCAGTTATCGCCCTGATTTCACTCGGTACTGGTGTGCAAGAAAGCGTTAGTAGTAAAATCTCCACGCTGGGCACCACCACCCTCACTATCAGTCCTGGCCAAGCGTTAAGTGCCAATCCGGGCTCCAGCGGACAGCGCCCCGGCAGCGGTAGCGATGGCTTTTCGCAAATCTCATCAACGCTTTCTATGAAGGATCTGGAAGCTATCCAGGATAACAAGAAGAATCCTAGCGTCACCGCAGCCAGTGGAACCGTAAGCGCCAGTAGTGTGTTTACCATCGATGGCGTCGAAACTCGTCAGAGCATTCTGGGTGTCAGCGAAGCTCAGTTTAGCATTCGCAATCTAGAGATCGGTTCTGGCAAGCTATTCACCGGCAACGACATTACCAACCGCAGCAAGGTCGTTGTACTCGGGTCCGAAGCTGCCAAACAACTGGCCGGCGATAATCCGGTCGGCAAACCACTCACCATTAATCAGCAAACGTATACGGTGATTGGCGTACTTCAACCGGCCGATGAAAGTGGCGTTGGTAACCCTAATAAAAGTGTCTACATCCCCTACACGGCGGCTATGGATACCTTTAATACGACGGCCTTTAGCACCATGATCGCTCAAGCGACTTCGGAAGACACCGTCGACAAGGCCAAAGAAGAAATTACAAAGACGCTGCTGGCTAATCACAATATTACTGATCCAAAACTGGCCGACTTTACCGTCTTTACCTCCAAAGACCTCTTGAGCACCATTAGTAGCGTAACGGGTATTCTTACTTCGTTGCTGGCTGGTATCGCGGCCATCTCGCTGGTAGTTGGTGGTATCGGCATCATGAACATCATGCTGGTAAGTGTTACCGAACGAACCCGCGAGATTGGTCTACGTAAAGCCGTTGGCGCCAAAACCAGTGACATCCTTTGGCAGTTCATGGTCGAAGCCATCATGCTGACTATTACTGGCGGAATTCTGGGGATTGGGCTGGGCTGGCTCATCGGCCAGGGCGCTAAAAATTTACTCGATATCACGCCAGTCATCACCGCCAACTCAGTACTCCTAGCCGTTGGCGTGTCGACTATCGTCGGCCTTGTCTTCGGCATTTACCCGGCTGCCCGCGCCGCGCGACTCAACCCAATTGACGCTTTACGCTACGAATAACTACTCAGTCGTATCAACTAGATACAATTCGTCAAATCCATCTTCCAGACTCGGCGGGTATTCCGTTAGTAACTCATAAAAGTGCTGTATCCCCTCTTCGGGTACCGGCTTTTCTCGTTGGGCATTACGCGCCAAAGCGACCCCTAGAGGCACATTAAAGACCACGCCAACAACTCGTTCGGCACCCCAGCTACGGTACAGTTCGATGTCCTGGCGTCGATACAGTGGGTTGGTGCCCGAACCGTCAATAATCACGCTACCACCACGCAACACGGCACGGATTTGACTATATAAACGTTGCCAGACCAACATATTCTGGCTATTGTCACGGTAATCACCGAGTAAGCGCTCGCGGATGTCGTCGGGGCTCAGGCGTATTACTCCACGATCAAGGGCAAATTCACTTAAATGGGTGGTTTTGCCGGCGCCAGGTATACCGATGCCAATAAGTACCCCCTTGCGGCCGAGTCTAATCTGTTCCATGAGTCTCTTTAGCAAGCTCGGCTTTGAGCTTTTCGACTTTAGCTACCGGTAGAGGATTTTCACCATTAAGTATGGCTAGGTAACCACTGACCAGGCTGCCGAATAATACGCACCAGACTAACTGCTGAAGCTGCGTTTTACCCTGCGCCTGCACAATGATTGGCGCCGGCATACTACCGCTTAATAAACGATTACTGATTGTAAAACGCTTCTGGATGGCTTCGCTGTCTAATGAACTTTGAATTTCGACTACGGCCAAAGGCGCGTCTTTTGGATGTGCCCAGCCCTGAAACTCGTTATGATTAAATTCTGGTAATGCATAACTAAAGGCTACATTCTTGGCGTTCTCGTTGAGATTGATCTTCCAGTTACGAGCGATGAACTCCAGCGTTGGACCGGCGTAAAATATCCCAACTTTACCAAAAAGCTTGCCAGCCAATTGCTTGGCGAGGTTTTCGGCCATGGGTACGTCACGAATCCAGGAATTGAGCTGGTTATTGGCCCACTCACCTGTCGCCTCTAGCTCGGCTGTAGCCCCGCTAAGTAGCCCGATCGATTCCAGCAAACTTGCTAGGGCTTTTACTTGATACAGTAAGGAGTGTCGGGGCTGCAGACCTTCTGGAATCCGATAGTGAACCATTTGGTTAACCGTTGCTTTTTCCAGCAACTGCCCGCCGCTCGTCATAATTACAATCTGGTTTTTTTTAGCAATCGCCTCTTCTAAACAGCTTAATGTTTCTTCGGTATTACCGGAGTAACTCGAAATCACAACAAGCGTATTGGCATTAGTGTAAGCAGGCAACTCATAGCCGCGACAAACGTTCAGGGGCACAGATAGTTCATTAGTCTTCCAGTTTAGCAAAAATTCCGCTGCCAGCACTGAGCCACCCATACCAGCGACTACGATGTTTTGAATATCGCCAATAGAAGATGTGTCGACATCAAATTGCTCAGCCAGCTGATGAGCTTGGCCAGCCAAAATAGCTAAGCCATTATCGGTATCGATTTGCGCAATAAAATCTAAATTATCTAACATTTCCGCCCCATTTGCTTCAAGTATAGCATAACAGATATGAATTGTTGGTCATAAAACGGGAAAAGGCCGAGGCGGGGTCTTACGACCCCACCCCGACCCCTAAGCAGCTGGACGGGGGTGGGACCGTCCTTGGCTGCCTCTTGCGTCACCCAGGCGGGAGTGGGCGACGCAAGTCAGTTGTGCACCTATCGGTGCGCGATCTTAGCTCTCTTAGATGATTGATGGTCTCCGCGGAGTATCAATTACATCCAAACGCCTGCGCGTTCCCCTGTCGGAAGAGAGTTTAGAGCCGGCTGTGCCGGCGGACGCACGTGTGATTGTGCGCGGACCCAAGGGTCACTATCTGGCCAGGACGATCTAACGCCGGGACCAGTTCAGGGCTGCGATCCGGAGGCTAACCTCGGATGCGACGAGCTTGTGAGCATAATACAGCAATATGTCATAAATGTCAATAGCTTTTATAATTATTTCTTTAGTATATGTTGGGGGTATTGACTTTTTATAGTTGTTGTGCTAAGATAACTCACATCCTGATAGTCTTCAGGAGCCCCTCAGAGAACCAGGAGATCGCTTTGCCCACCAACGCGCTCGGCAAGCCCATCCCGCCCCCGCCCTCAGTGACCGCCGATCTGCCCAAGCCGGGACCGGCACGACCCACCCGGGTCAACTCGTCGGCCTCGTCCCAGACCACCACCGTCACCCAGCAGCGTCCCGCGGGCGCGCTTCCGGGCGGTGCACGACACAGCTGGCGCAACAAGCGTCGCTGAACCCTGGTTCCACCCGGCTCCTCCCGTCTTCGGACGGGGGAGCTGGAACCACCTAGCTATAGCAATGAATGCCTAGGCGACTGGACATTCGTACCTGTATCTAACATAAACAAAAAGCCGCTTATTTTGAGCGGCTTTTTGCATTCCCGAGAAACGTTTATCTAGTAATCCATCCCCATACCACCACCCATCGGCGGCATAGCTGGCTTATCTTCTGGAACATCAACAATCAGGCTACCCATGGTCATAGCAGTACCAGCGATTGATACGGCATTAGTAATAGCTTCTTTGGTGACCTTAGCCGGGTCAATAATGCCAGCGGCCTTCATATCTACCAGCTTATCGGCGTCGTTGACGTTAAAGCCCATGCCTTTCTTGCTTGAACCAAGCACTTCCGCCAGTTTAGCTTCGCTGTTAAGACCGGCGTTGAGCATCAGCTGGCGGAATGGTTGCAGCAGAGCTTCCTTGAGGATTTTGGCGCCTACTGAAGCGGAATCAACTGATTTACTGAGGTCGACAAGGGTTACGCCACCACCAGCCACAATACCTTCGGCGACAGCGGCTTTTGTTGCAGCTACGGCGTCATCGACACGATATTTCTTTTCTTCGATTTCCGTCTCGGTAGCCCCACCAACCTTGATTACGGCGACTTTACCAGCCATGGCCGCTAAACGCTCTTCCAGCTTTTCTTTATCAAAGTCGCTCGTTGCGTTCTCGGCCTGAGCTTTGATCTGCAGCATTCGACTCTTAATGTCTTTAGTGGCACCATAACCTTCGATAATAGTTGTGTTATCTTTACCGGCAATAATCTTGCGGGCACTACCCAATACTTCTAACCCGGCAGTCTCAAACGTCAGACCCTGCTCATCACTGATGACGGTGGCGCCGGTAAGTACGGCAATGTCTTCCAGAATAGCTTTGCGGCGATCGCCAAAGCTTGGAGCTTTAATAGCCAGGGCACTAAATACTCCCTTGAGCTTATTAAGGATGAGGGTGGCCAGCGCTTCGCCATCAACGTCTTCGGCAAAGATGACCAGTTCTTTCTTGCCACCTTGAGCAATCTTTTCGATAAGCGGCAGGATGTCCTGAATACTGCTAATCTTTTTGTCGGTAACAAGAATCAGGGGCTTCTCATATACAGCTTCCATACGCGCCATATCAGTGCTCATGTAGGCACTCACGTAACCCCGATCAATCTTAAAGCCTTCGACAATTTCTTTATCAATACCCAGGGTTTGAGCCTGCTCAACCGTCACCGTACCATCTTGACCAACGGCCTCAATAACATCGGCGATCAGACTACCAATTTCGGCATCACCAGCACTGACGGTGGCAACTTCAGCAATTTTGTCCTTCTTGCCGGCGATCTTGGTAACCGACTTCTCAATTTCAGTTAATGCCGACTCGGCAGCCTTATCTAGATCCTTCTTAAGATCCATAGGATTATGACCAGCGGCAATCAATTTGTTAGCTTCTTTAAGGATTTCGTAGGTCAGAACTGTAGAAGTAGTCGTGCCATCACCTACCGTGTCGTTCGTCTTGCTAGCGGCCTGACGTACTAGTTCGGCGCCAACACTGCGTCCCAGCGTCTCATCATCTTTATCGGCAATATCAATGGCTTTGGCGACCGTTACACCATCATGTGTCACGGTTGGACCACCATAGCTCTTACTAATCACCACATTGCGGCCTTTTGGCCCCATGGTTACCTTAACTGCGTCATACAACTCTTTTGCGCCAGCTAGCACACGCTCGCGAGCATCAGCTTCGTAAAATACTTTCTTTGCCATCTATTCCTCCTACTTTACTACTGCTAAAATATCTTCTTCTTTGACGATCAACAGCTCCTCGCCATCAACCTTAACTTCGGCAGGACCATACTTGGCGTACAGCACTTGGTCACCCACTTTGACTTCTTGCACGTCCTTACCAACTGCCAAAACTTGACCACTTTGCGGTTGCTCTTTGGCGCTATCTGGCAACAAAATGCCTGCTGCGCTCTTAGATTCAGCTTCGATCTTTTTAATAACGATTCGATCGGCTAAAGGTTGTAACTTCATAAATCCTCCTTAACTCTTATGCCTATTTAGCACTCGTGGTGCCTGAGTGCTAATATCGTATCGCACTTACGTATTTTGCGTCAAGACGTCCAAACCGGCCCCGAAGGGCCGGTCGAGTTCGATCCGCGAGCAGATCGGACGGTCAGGGCAGCAGCACACCCTCTCCGAAGGTGATGTCGCCGCAACGTTGTTTGAGTCTCTGGAGCCAGCGCTCCTCCGGCAGCCCCCGATCACCCACGACCAGCGACCAAATGGCTTGCCGGTAGAAGTCCGCGGGGTTGTGGTGATCATCTTGAGCATCCAGGCCAGCCTGCCACCACATGCGGAAGAGCACCAGTCGCTTGATCTTCATCGATCCTCACCTCGCGAGAGATGGTCGAGTTCATCCGTCAAGCGACGACGCTGCGGAGGCGGCTTGGGATCGCTCCCCAGAGCGTCCAACAGCTGATCGCAGAAGTCGCGAGTCGAACGAAGGGCCCGTCCAGGTGCTTTCAGCAACGACATCATCACCTCACCCCTCCAGAACCGAAGAAGATGAAGCACAAGCGAGACCAGAAGGAGGACTCATGATCCTCATCTTCGGCCTGGAGCTGATGACATACAGCTCGTCGCTGGCGAACCCCCTTGGTAACGACCAAAACGGCCATGAATCCCCCTAATGGTGCATTCTTCGCGACAACGGTTGCCTCGAGATGAGGCTAGTATGGCGCAAAGTTATTTAGGAGTCAATAAGTGTCAAGATTTCCTGCTGGCGAGTTTGCAGGAGTTCCTGATCATTGGCTTCGATGCTAAGACGCAGTAATGGCTCGGTGTTGCTCGGGCGAGCGTTGAACCACCAGTCTTTATAACGCACCGTCAGTCCATCTAAGCGATCCTGGGCGCCATCTTGGTAATGGGCGGCGAGTTTGTCCATAACAGTCACGACATCATCGACGGGCAGGTTTATTTCGCCAGAATTGGCATACACAGCATACTGTTCATGGAGTTCACTGAGCGTTTTGCCGCTACGAGCGAGGATATCAATAATAGTTAGTGCTCCAATTAAACCACTGCCGGCATAAAAGTTGTCTTTAAAGTAGAGGTGTCCGCTATATTCGCCGCCGAAGTCTGCGTTATGTTCACGCATGGCCTTTTCGATATTAGAATGTCCAACAGCCGTGCGGATGGCCACTCCCCCATTCTTCTCGATGGTCTCGGGCACAATGTTGCTCATGGCGGCACTATAAATAATCGCTGCACCAGGATGTTTCTGTAATACATCAGCCGCAATGATAGCCGTCAGTATCGTACCATCCATAACCCGACCCTTACCGTCTACCAAAATGGCACGATCACCATCGCCGTCAAACGCTACGCCGAAGTCGAGATTGTTATTTTTTATGGTAGAGATCAGCTGTGTCAGATTCTTGGGATCAACTGGATTAGGTGCGTGATTCGGGAAGGTTCCGTCCAATTCATAAAATAGTTCGGTTACCTGTAGCGGAGTCTTTACTAGCGGCAGGATCTCCCCTGCCATGCCATTACCGGCGTCAATTGCCACCTTATAGGCCGGCCAAGCATCGACGTCCACAAAACTCAACGCATGATCTACCCACGCCTGCTTAAGATCTTTCTCTTCGATACTGCCGGGTTGTGCAACCTCGGCAATCGTTCCTTCGAGGGCGTTCTTGAGGTCAGCTATCTCTGCGCCCACGATCTTGATACCATCATACTTACC
>CAZPDI010000029.1:0-7388 GCA_964585425.1 uncultured Candidatus Saccharibacteria bacterium
GGAGTGGATTCCACCAAGCCCCGAGCTTGTTCAGGTCACCAGTAGCAATCCAGACCCAGGCAATATTAATGAGAATCTGAGTACGATCAAGAATACGCTCGAGAGTTTTGGTATCGAAGTAGCCATGGGCGAAGTCAACGTTGGGCCAACGGTCACCCAGTATACTCTTAAGCCAAGCAGCGGCGTCAAACTCACTAAGATTACTGGTTTGGACCACAACTTATCGCTGAGCTTAGCTGCCAAGGCCATACGTATTGAGGCGCCGATTCCCGGCAAGAGCGCCGTAGGTATCGAGATTCCAAATAAGAAAGGCATGATTGTACGCATGCGCGATCTCCTTACCGATGACTCGGTTATTAAGGAAAAGGCGCCGCTAACCTTCTTGCTCGGTCGTGACGTGAATGGCTCGGCTGGTTTTGCCGATTTAGCCAAGATGCCGCATATGCTCATTGCTGGTCAGACTGGTTCGGGTAAGTCGGTTATGATCAACTCATTCTTAACCAGCTTGTTGTACCGCAACGCGCCAAGCAACCTCAAGCTTATCCTGGTTGACCCTAAGCGCGTGGAACTTACGCCGTATAACAACATTCCGCATCTGCTTACGCCGGTGATTGTGGAGCCCGAAAAATGCATTAGTGCCCTTAAGTGGGCGGTGGCCGAGATGGAGCGTCGTTATAAGCTGTTTGCCGAAGTAGGGAAGCGCAATATCATCGAGTATAACGGTAGTAAACCCGAAGAAACCATGCCTTATATCGTGATCGTGATTGATGAGTTGGCAGACTTGATGGTGCTCGCTGCTAAGGATGTCGAAACGTTGATCGTGCGTTTGGCCCAGATGGCCCGCGCCACTGGTATCCACCTGGTGCTAGCGACGCAGCGCCCGAGCGTGAACGTTATTACTGGTCTTATTAAGGCTAACATTCCGGCTCGTATTGCCTTTAGCGTAACCAGCCAGATTGACTCCCGCACTATTTTGGACTCGGCCGGTGCCGAAAAGTTAGTTGGCCGTGGTGATATGTTGTTTGTCTCACCAGATCACAGCAAGCCGCAGCGCATCCAGGGCGTGTATATGGACGAGAAAGAGATCCATGCCGTTACTAAGTACCTACGCGAAGCCCGTGAGCCACAGTATAACGAAGAAATCCTTACGCAACCTGTTAAGCTGGGTGGCGGAAGCGTCGGGGGAGGTGGCGGAGACTTTGGTGGCGGTGGAGATGATGACCTGTTTAACGACGCAGCCGATACTGTTATTCGTAGCGGCAAAGCCAGTGCTTCGCTCCTACAGCGTCGCCTGCGAGTAGGCTATGCGCGCGCCGCTCGACTACTCGATTTATTAGAAGAACGCGGCGTAGTGGGGCCAGCTGATGGCGCCCGTCCGCGAGACGTCTTGGTGAGTAGCGTCGACGAGCTGGGGGGCTCAACCGACTATGGCGACCAAGAATAGACTCCAGGTTGGCGACGAGCTCAGGATACGTCGCGAAGAATTAGGCTACAGCCTGCATAAGGTTGAGGTTGCCACCAAGATTCGTGGCCGTTATCTGCGTGCTATCGAAGCCAGCGATTTCGCTCATCTACCCAATGATGTGTATAGCCGGGGCTTTGTGCGACAATATGCGCAATATTTGGGACTTTCTGGCGCCGAATACGCCAGACGATATCAAGCCGAACGGGGCGGCGAAGCCAAACCCACGCAACAGGTTAAGCCTCGAGCAGTGCCATTGCGATTGGGCGCAACCTCGCGCTGGGCGGCCTCATTAGCCGTACTGGCTGTTTTGGCGCTGATAATAGGTTATCTTGTGTGGCAATTCTCTTCGCTAACGTCGGCTCCTAAGCTAACAGTGACGTCCCCGGTTAAAGATCAGGTGGTCGATTCAGCCAGTATTGCCGTCAAAGGAGTGACCGATCCGGGCGCCGATGTTTTTTTAAACGACGTGGCCTTGCCCAATGATGTGAATGGAGCTTTTTCGACTACCTTGGCCTTGCAACCCGGGGTTAATGAGGTGCGCATTGTGGCTAAAAATAAACTCGGCAAGCAGACCAACATAACTCGTAATATTTTGAGCAAGCAAGCCAAGACCGACCAGCTCCCGGCTGCTAACTTTGACGGCGTCGCGGTGTTACTTACAGCTGCAGATACCAGTGGGATAAAAATCGTTGTCGATGGAAAAACGACGTATGAAGGGAATCTCGCCAAGGGTAGTGCTCGGCTGATATCAGCCAAAAATACCGTGGTAGTGACTGCCACTAAGCCTGATTCTATAGCTGCAAAGCTGACGAACTCGGTGGTGGCCGCATATAATTTTGGTAGGCTGGGTAATGGTGGGGCGACTCGCAGTGTAGAATTTACTAAGACGACACAAGTAGCACAATAGCATATAATGATAACTGTGCTGCCGAAGGGCGGCACTTTGTTTTTGCGTAGGTGTCTACAATGTAGACACAAAATAGATAAATGTATCTACATTGTAGACACGTCTATTAAAATAAATGGGTGCAGGAGATCGTAATATGGCTCGACCTGTAAAGATTAAAAAATGGGGCAACAGTTTGGCAATACGCATACCGTATTTTGTGGCACATAACGTTGGTTTAAGGGAGGGGGATACAGCTCGGATGTTAGTGGATAAAAATGTTATCACTATCACTGCGACGCTAACTGAAGAGCACATGTATGAGTTGGCGCTGGAATCCGACGATTTGACTTAAAACCGTTGTAAAAACAGCTTCCCACCTCTATAGCGCTTATGGTAAAGTGGTAACGTGGGCATTTTTAGTAAAACAACTGACTATTTTGGAATTGATATCGGCGCAACGTCAGTGCGCTTGGTGCAGCTTAAAAAGCATGGCAACAAACCTGTTTTGGTAGCTTATGGCACCGCGCCACTGCCTACCAACCTTATAGCCAGCGATTCCGCTGATGCCGTAAATCAGTTGGCGCTCGTCATCAAAAAGTTGGTTAAAGATGCTGGGATCACTACCAAGAGCGTAGTGGCCGCCTTACCAGCCTCCAAGATTTTTGCCTCGGTTATAACCACGCCTAAACTGTCGGCTGCCGAACTTGGTAAAGCCGTTAAGTATCAAGCCGATCAATACATTCCCATGCCTATCGATCAGGTGCGCCTGGATTGGACTGTGCTCGGACAGGGCGCAAATGAGAATGAGCAATTAGTTTTATTGATTGCGGCGCCTAACACGACCACCGAAAAATACCTGCAAATATTCGAAAAGGCTGGGCTAGAGCTCGTCGCCCTAGAGGTTGATGTAACGGCGCTATCACGGGCGGTGTTAACACCCGATGCTGGGCACGTGGTCATGCTTGATGTCGGTAGCTTGGCGAGTACCGTAAGCTTGGTTGTTAACGGTTCGCCACGCTTGATCCACTCCGTACCAGTTGGTGCGGCCGCCTTTGTGCAGGCACTCGGGCAGGGTCTTAAGATTGATGCCTCGCAGGCCATGGCTATGGTGCAAAAATTCGGCATGAACCGCATGAGTATGGATGGCAAGGTACTCAAGAGCTTGCAGCCGGTAGCTGATAGCATTTTGGATGAGATTAAAAAATCGGTCACCTTTTATACTAACGAAAATCATGATGCTAAATTCGACAAGTTGGTGTTTACCGGGGGAGCGGCCGGGATGCCAGAGCTGCCATTATATATTGCAAACTCTCTAAAACTTCCGGTTGAGCTGGGCAATGCTTGGCTTAACGTGTCTTACCCGGCAAATATGCAGAGTGATTTGGCAGCCGTCAATCGTGAGTACGCCGTAGCTGTTGGCTGCGCCGCAAGGATGGTGATGTAATGGCCGTGCACATTAATCTTTTACCGGATGCGCGCAAAGACAAGCTGCGCGACCAAAATAATCGCCAGTTAGCTATTAGTGCCGCAACCATATCAGTTATTGGCAGTGTGGCCGTCTTGGTATTACTAGTGGTGATAATTCAGGCCCAAAACCTGCAGATTCGATTACTTAGTAACTCGATTAGCAATAAGGCTAGTCAAATAACCCAAGATATTCCGGAGGCTCAAGCCATAGCCACTACTCAGGTGCATCTTGATAGTTTAGGTAATTTGTATGCCAATCAAGTTCAGATGAGTAAGTTCTTTGCCGTGCTCGGTTCCGTAAGCAATAACGACGTCAGCATTAGTAGTATATCGCTGGACGCTACCAATAAGCTGACTGTTAGTGGAGTGGCCCGTAGCTATAACTCGGCCAGTAAGCTCGCCGAAGCCATGCAGGCTAGCAACGTTACCCTGGGCGAAAACGCCAGCCCGTCAAATGCCCCAGACTTTACCAATGTACTGCTGAACTCTCTGAATGGCGAAGCGGGCAAGGTTAACTTTACGATTACGGCTAATGTAGCAACAGGAGTAACTCGTGGCAAATAACATGACGAACAAGACTAAGAAAGTATCCAGAAAACAAGCATTTGCTAACTCTTTGAGTACTAGCAACCTTATCGCCGTAGCAATTTTAATAAGCGCCCTGAGTATTATCCTGGCCTTGATTATTGGCAAGCAATTACTGGGTAGTATGATGCTCAACGCGCGAGTGATCGGTAAGAAGTCCACGGCTAACAAGCAGATCAGCACTAACTACGACAACCTAAAGGCGCTACAGAACGAATACAATGCTCTCGGTTCGTTGCGCGAAACTGCGGCCACCGCTTTGCCAACTAAGCCAAGCCTGCCGCAGCTTTGGGCCATGATGGAGAACATTGGTGCAGCCAGCGGGGTGAGTACTAGCTCGGTGGGCTCGGTGGTTACCAATGATGCCGAAGCACCGGCAGGCGGCACGGTACAGCAGCTCCCTATAACCGTATCGGCCCAGGGTAGTTATGCGGCTGTGCAGGAATATCTTAAGAACCTGGAGCTTTCGACACGGCCACTGCGCGTGACTAACGTCACTCTGTCTGGCACCAACAATGTGGTACAGGCCAATCTGACTATCACCACGTACTATCAGGGTGCGGCTAATCTTAACGTGGGTAGTGAGGTGGTGCAATGAATCTCGGCAAACTAGAAATCCAAAAGAAGGACCTGCTGTATATTATTGTTACAGTAATTATTTTAGTCATCGTCTTCATCCTGGGCTATAAGCAACTTAATCCGGCCAATGGTCAATCAGGTGTTACGGTTGAGGTAGTTGCGCCAGTTGGTGCAAGTTTTAATGCTCAAGCTCTAGATCATTTGCGTGACGAGAATAAGTCTAAGAATTTCGTGGTGCCCATCGATTTAGGAACAGGGGTGGGAACGACTACGCCGTTCGGGCAGTTGTAGGAGAAGCGGATGTTATCTCCCGAAAGTCAACAAAAGCTAGAAGCACAGCTGCTGGCCGCCAAGCTGGTCAGTAGTGAGGCTATTGAAGAGGCTAAGAAGACGGCTGCCAAAAAGAGCATCAGTTTGGGCGATGCCCTGCTGCAGTTACGCCTAATCGACGAGGAGCCGCTGACTCGCCAATTAGCCAAGGTGGTGGGTGTGCAGTACGCTAATCTGCAAAACTTTACGGTGCCAGCCACGGTACTCGGAAAACTCCCGCGCGATACCGCCGATAAGTACAAGGCCGTGCCATTTGGTTACCTAGGTGAGCGTTTAGCCGTGGCGATGATCGACCCCTCGAATATCCCGGCGGTAGACTTTTTGACGCGCAAAATTGGTGAGCACCTAGCAGTTTTTCAGGTATCGCAAACCTCTCTGAACAATATTTTAGGCCAGTTTAAGGGTGACGTGTCGGCCGACCTTTCGGCGGCCATCGATACTAATGCGGCAGCCGATGATGCTGAAGCCCAAAAAGCTAAGGAGCAGACCAAGGATCAGGCCAAAGAATTGCAAACCTTGGTGCAAGACGCGCCGATTACCCGTGCGCTTAATACCATACTCGAACATGCCGTGAGTAGTGGTGCCAGCGATATTCACATCGAGCCCCGTGAGCAAGAACTCAAGATTCGGTATCGTATCGACGGTGTGCTGCAAGAAGTCATGACGTTGCCCAAAGCTGCTGAGCCAGCCTTAATTAGCCGTGTAAAAATCCTGTCGAATCTAAAAATTGACGAGCATCGCATCCCGCAAGATGGTGAGTTCCAGATACACTTTGGGGGAAAAGATGTGGACTTACGCATCGCTATTTCGCCGGTGGTGCATGGCGAACAAGTCGTCATTCGTTTACTTGATAAATCCAGTACCTTGCTGACCTTGGACAATTTAGGTTTCCGTGGCCGAGCTCTCCGATTGATTACCGAAGGCATCCATCGTCCACACGGCATGACGCTCAGCACTGGTCCTACTGGGTCTGGTAAATCGACTACGCTGTACGCTGCAATCCAGGCCATTAAAGACGCTAGCATCAACATCGTTACCCTGGAAGATCCGGTTGAGTATAAAATGGATGGCATTAATCAGATTCAAGTCAACGCCGAGGTGGGGCTAACTTTTGCCAGCGGATTACGCTCGATTTTGCGCCAGGATCCTAACGTCATCATGGTGGGGGAGGTCCGTGATAAAGAAACAGCTGACCTAGCCGTCCAAGCCGCGCTGACGGGCCACGTCGTGCTGTCTACGCTGCATACCAACTCTGCGGCCGGTGTATTGCCACGTATGCTGGATATGGGCGTAGAGCCTTTCCTAGTGGCTTCCACCATTAATACGGTTATTGGCCAACGCTTGGTGCGCAAGATTTGTGATAAGTGCCGCGTCGAGGTGCCAGCTACAGCGGCCCAGGTGCAAATGATTAATAAAGCTCTTGCCAAAATATTGCCTGGCGTAGAGGCTGACCGTGAGCGTGTGGCTAAAGACCTCGGCTATGAAAACTTGCCCCTTCGTAGTGAAACCGCTTATACTTTGTACAAGGGCAAGGGGTGTACGGCCTGCGTCAACGGCTATAAAGGGCGCATCGGAATTTACGAAGTGTTTACCATGTCGCCCAACATCGAAAAGTTGTTGGCAGCGCATGCTACCACCACGCAAATACAGGAACAAGCCATGGCCGAGGGTATGATAACCATGCAGCAGGACGGTATGCTTAAGATGCTAACCGGGCTGACGACCATAGAAGAAGTCGCTCGCGTAGCAACCGATAGTTAACGAGGTGAGAAATGGCCCAAGCAGTAAAAATTGAACAGCTTTTAGAGCAAGTGGTGCAAGTTAACGCCTCGGATTTACATCTGCAGGTAGGCTTGCCGCCCATGTTGCGCGTTGATGGTGCGCTTAAACCGGTAACTGATCCTGTAGTGCTAACACAGGACATGCTTACTGATTTAATTATGCCAACGCTGGATGACGAACAGAAGTCTATTCTGGAGCATGACAAAGAAATTGATTATAGTTTTGCTTACGGTACGGCCGGCCGCTTTCGTGTTAATGCCTTCCACGAGCGCGGAAACCTCGCTGCAGCCC
>CAZPDI010000029.1:7398-8513 GCA_964585425.1 uncultured Candidatus Saccharibacteria bacterium
AGTTAAATCCTACAACTATATAAGAAACCTAGATAAAGCCCTGCGTCTTATTCCGACCCAGATTCGTACGGTTGATGAGCTTGGTCTTCCTAAGATCCTGAATAATTTTACTGAATTGCCGCGCGGTCTTGTGCTGGTAACCGGCCCGACCGGCTCCGGTAAATCAACGACCTTGGCTGCTATGGTCGATAAGATCAATACCGACAAAGCTCTGCATATTGTAACCATCGAAGACCCGATTGAGTATGCTCACCACAGTAAAAAGGCCATGGTAGTACAGCGTGAAGTCCACTTTGATACTAATAGTTTTGGTGTAGCCTTGCGTAGTGTGTTGCGTGAAGATCCCGACGTCGTCCTGATTGGTGAAATGCGCGACCTAGAGACGATTGCCGCTGCTATTACCATTGCCGAGACTGGTCACCTGGTGCTAGCCACCCTGCACACTAACTCGGCGGCCCAGACCGTGGATCGCATTATCGATGTCTTCCCACCACATCAACAGCAGCAGATTCGCATTCAGCTGTCCAACATCCTCCAAGCTATCGTCTCGCAACGACTCATCCCAATGATTGGCTCGGGTCGTATAGCAGCAGCCGAAATATTGGTGGCCAACTCGGCTGTTCGTAATATTATCCGCGAAGGTAAAACCCATCAGCTAGAAGCTATCATCCAGACCGGCGCCCAGGAGGGCATGCAATCTATGGATCATACGTTGGTCGGCTTGGTGCAGGCCGGCAAGATTGATTACGAGCAAGCCAAAAGCTACGCCGTTGATCCAGCTGAGCTAGATCGCTTAATGAGGGGGTAGGGGATGCTAACGTATCACTACAAAGCACGTGATAATAAAGACGGCAGCTTAGTTACCGGCGAAGTGCAAGCCGATAATGAATCGGCGGCCGTAAAGCTCATTATCGACCGCAAGTTATTCCCAGTAGAAGTTACTACCGAGGCCATGAGTGGCTCTTTGTTTAGCAAGAATACACGCGTCAAAGCCAAGGATCGGATTATCTTTACACGTCAGCTCAGTACCTTAATCGGTGCGGGCTTGCCGTTGGTTCAGAGTTTGCGCACGGTGCGTGGCCAAGTCGGCAGCAAAGCCCTACAAGACATTATCG
>CAZPDI010000030.1:0-2977 GCA_964585425.1 uncultured Candidatus Saccharibacteria bacterium
GTGTTAGGCATGCCGCCAGCGTTCATCCTGAGCCAGGATCAAACTCTCCAAAAAAATGGATTCTAGACAAGTCTAGAAGTGTTTTTCAACACAATTTGATTTGGCCAGATTTCTCTGACATTTTTTCGTTTAACTCTAAAGTCATTAACTTGAAATTACACTGCACTACTTAAACTTTCAAATTACTATTCTTGGAGCGTGAAACAAACAAAAGCAGCGACCGATTTGTGCTTAGTCGCGCTTTGCAATCAAACGTACACGCTTTCAAGACTTACTCAAGTGTATCAGATACACCAGATTGGCGTCAATACTTTTGATTTATAAGTTGTAGTATTTCTTTTTAATGTAATCAGCGTACTGTTGTTTCTTGAGTTTTTGCTGGTAGTACCAGAAGGCGCCACCACCGACCAACAGTGTCGGAATAACGATCGAGAAGAACAGTGGCCAGTAGTTTGCAGCCTTTTCTCCAGTAAAGGCAACTTGCGCAGGGCCGTCGATACTCACCTTATACGTCTTGGTTTTCTTATCATAGCTACTCTTGGCCAAGCTCCATTGTTCGGCCTGCATATCGTAAATATACACTTTAAAATTAGTGTTGCCCTTGGTGGCGGCTTTTGGCGGCGCCATGGTCACTACTACCGGTTTACTAAAGCTTGGCACTACATCGCCATTACTGTCTTTACAGCTCACTAAGTATGGCCCGGCGAGACGCTGAGCTTTGGCGCCAATAGTACTCTTAAGCTCGGTAATATCGTCACTGTCCAGATCCACCGTACAGCTTGATTCATCAGGCACCGCGCCGGCTGGTAAGCTCGCAATCACCACGTTATCTTCGCTGGCTATGGCCGTAGCATCATCGGCGTTAGCATTAGCATTAAATTCACCAGTTTTAGCTTCGGCGGTTACTGCCTCACCGATGTTGCCGCTCGAATCAACTGCTGCCAAACGATACTTATACGTCGTACTGAACACTACCGTCCGATCATCGTAAGTCGACTCTGTTATGGTATCGTCGAGCACCGTCCAGGTCTGCCCATCGGTTGAGCGCTCCAGCTTATAGCTCGCTACCCCCTCATTATCGGTAGCATCTTCCCAGGTCAGACTTATCATCGAGCTATCATTATCAACTTCGGCCTTAAAGTCACCTGGTTTACCTGGTTTCTCGGTATCAGTAGGCTCAGTGGGTTCACTCGACGTAGACTGTGGCTGACTTGCTGGCGTGGTGGCCTTTGGCTTTGACGGCGTAGTAGCTTTGGGTTTTGACGGTGCAGGTGTTGGCGCAGGAGTAGTCGTAGGTGTTGTTGGTTTAGGTGCCGCACAAGCACTTGTGGCTATCTTACTGATTTCGCCAGCACCGCCATTGATAATACCGGATGCAACCGTTGCGCGGCTTGAACCACTACTTAACTTGCCAGACCAGTATTTTAGCCCTGCCGGATCCGCTGCGCGTTGTAGTGCGCCACCATAAATTCGATTGACGACCGAGTCATTCGTGTAGCTCTTGCCAGCAAATTCACTGCCGGTATACACCGTTTTGGCAGCATTGGCGAGCGTTGTAGCATTACAGCCATTAGCCTGAAAGTACGATTGCCAATGCTTGGCACCGCTAGGATCCATCGATCGACCATAGGCCTGGCCATACAGATTTGACATATAGCTACTCGGATACACCGAGGCTGCAAAACTCGAGAACACCAAAGCCACACCAGTAACAACCGTCAGTAGCATTAACGGCACAACCATCTTAATGGATGTTTTGGTGTGATTTTGTAGTTTTGGTTTGGGTTTATGCAATGGCATAGGTAATCCTAAATCTTACCGCTAGCGTATCATAAAGACGCTTATGCTTCAATGGTAGTTAGGCCTAACTTGGGTTTTTGGAATATGGTAGTGTTTTCTGCATTAACTTTTTCTATATTACCTTTATGCAGTGTCTCGTATGTGGCATGGAGCCGCTGTTTTGGTACTAAACCGTTTATTTTGGCAACATCTTCATCACCCTCATGGGTAGATTGCCATACTAGGATTCCCCCAGGCTTTAATACACGAGCCGCTTCTTCAATTGTAGAGATGCGCAAATTATCCCTTTTACTACCAAAGACCGGCTCAGTATAGCTGCTGTACTCGTCTATAGCTGGCTGCAAATCATCATAGTCATCGGGAGCACGGCCGCCGACTTCATTAACATAACTGAGGGCCGATATGAGCAAAACGCCTACGCTATTGTCGATAAGCGGCAGATTAGTTCCGTCCATTACTGCATCTAATTTCCGATCAATATGTTCTAATTCAAACTGTGCATTAGTAAACATGGGTTTTTCAGGTAACATAGCTTCTTGACCAAGTGCCTCATAACCAGACTGAGTTGGACCAGCTATTTCAATCACTGGACCACCAGCTTGCTCAATCTCAGCTTTAAGCTCGAAACCTTCCTCGCGCCAGCTATTATCCCTGTCCCATTCTGCAGATGGATCCAAAGGAGCAGGCAAACGTTCGTCGAAATCTGGCGTGGGATATGGGTATCGCTCTCCCATAGTAACTATCTGCGTCGTTTCTTTTTCTTGTCTTTATCAAGCCAACGAGTTTTGCGGTCGTCTAGCGTAGCCACATCAGCTGGAGGTAATGTCCTAATTGTCGTAATGATGTACGAGATCATACCTATCAATAGGCCAAAGAGAATATACATTGGCCAGCGGGCACCCAGCACCGCTACAGCCTCATAGGCGGCTAGGCAGATGAAGAATCCACCAAGAATAGAGACTAGGGCTAACCAGGCGACGAGCTTCCCTGTCTGACCCTGCTCTTTACTCCAGCGCTTCGCATATTTGAGCAGCACGTAGACTATAGCAATGAGAGCGAGTCCAAGAACTGCCAGGTATGCATATACTTCATTGTGCTTCGGTACGGCCGTGAGGAAGTTAATTTGCTTATCCAGTTTCTCTAAATTCCCCAAGACCGCTACCACGGCTCCCAAAAC
>CAZPDI010000030.1:2987-8225 GCA_964585425.1 uncultured Candidatus Saccharibacteria bacterium
ATGCCCCAGAAGACTTCCTTGGGCTTGTGACCAAGCACTTCGCGTACCTTGGTGACATTATTGGCAAAGGTGATTTTATGCTCTTCGAGACCATCCACCAGAGCGTTAAGTACAATGGCCTGTTCACCGGTACTGCGGCGCACCCCCAGGCTATCATAAATAACGATGGCTGCCAGGATACCCGTAATACCAAACAACGGACTCATACTCCCCTGGTTGATCCAGGTCGTTACAAATAACGAGGTCACTACTGCTGAGTGTACACTTGGCATGCCGCCGGAAGCATAGAGGTATCGGAAGTTTATATCGCCCTTAAAGGACTGGATACTAAACTTAATCCACTGGGCCAAAAACCAAGCGACGAACGGTATGGCAACATAGGCATTTACTTCCACGACTTATCCCTCCTGAACCTTTTCGGCTAACGGTTTACCCTCGGTATCTTCAAGCGCTGATTCGCTCACAAGCGCAACGCTAGCAACTTTGTCACCTTCCTTCATGCGCATGATGCGTACACCTTGAGTCGCTCGACCAATCAAGGAGATATCCTTAACCGCCAGTCGAATAACCTGACCTTGGGCAGAGACGATCACGACGTCATCACTGGCGTCCTGAATAGCCCGTACGTCGATTGCCTTACCGGTTTTGTCGCTCACCACACCAGCTTTGATGCCTACGCCACCACGAGCATGTGTTGCGAACTGCGCAATCTTAGTACGCTTACCATAGCCATTCTCCATGACTACCAAAAGCTCAGTATCGGCCTTGGCAACGTCTACCCCTACAACGATGTCATTGGGTCGTAAACGAATTCCACGAACTCCACGGGTCGCACGCCCCATAGGACGAGCATCTGATTCTTTAAAGCGAATGGCTTGAGCCAAAGCAGTACTGATGACGATTTCATCCTGACCCGTAGTGTATTTAACCCAACCGAGTTCATCGCCGGCATCAAGCTTAATAGTAATGAGGCCAGAACTGCGCACGTTAGCGTAATCACTGAGCGGTGTTTTTTTGACCGTACCGTTACGGGTAGCCATGAAGAGGTAGCCCGTATTAAGGGTGGCCGGGAGACTAATCAGGGCTGTTACACGCTCTTCGGGCTGCAATTGGAGCAAGTTCACGACCGGCTGACCCTTGGCGGTTCGTGAAGCCGAGGGCACCTCATAGCTCTTGAGGCGGAAGACACGACCCTTATTGGTAAAGAAGAGCAGGTAGTCATGATTAAATGTCTGAACGAGATGCTCAACCACGTCTTCTTCTTTAGTAGTCATACCCATAATGCCCTTGCCGCCACGCCCCTGAGCCTTGTAGGTGCTAGCTGCGACGCGTTTGATGTAGTTACCGTTGGTAAGCGTCACGATAACCTGTTCGTTCGGCACCAATTCTTCATCGCTGAATTTACCAAGTTCGTTTGGAACCACAACAGTTCGACGCTCATCACCGTATTTATCTTTGATTTCGGCAAGCTCACCAGAGATAACCTTAAGGATTTCAGCTTCGCTCGAAAGAATCTTTTCGAGTTCGGCAATCAACTTCATGAGCTCCGCCAACTCAGCTTCAATCTTATCGCGCTCCAGCCCTGTCAAACGACGCAACTGCATGGCCAAAATAGCGTCTGCCTGGATGGTCGTCAAGCCAAACTGCTTAACCAAGGCTTTTTGAGCAATCTCGGTAGTTTTACTGGCGCGAATCGTCTTAATAACTTCATCAATGTGATCAAGAGCGATCTTGAGACCTTCAAGAATATGAGCCCGAGCCTTAGCCTTCTTAAGCTCAAATTCTGTTCGGCGACGCACCACAACCTGTCGATGTTTAAGATATTCGCGCAGAATCATTTCCAGATTCATGACGCGCGGCTGAATACCGTCCACTAACGCCAGCATATTAAAGTGGAAGGTGGTCTGCATGGGCGTAAGCTTATACAGCTGGTTAAGAATCTTATTGGGATAGCTATCTTTCTTCAGCTCAATAACAATGCGCATGCCATCACGACTACTCTCGTCGCGCAAGTCGGCAATACCGACGATACGTTTCTCTTTATGTAGCTCCGCGATCTTCTCCACCAGCGTCGATTTGTTCACCTGATATGGAATTTCACTGATGATAATCTGGAAGTTACCCTTCTTATCTTCCAGTATTTCGGCCTTGGCACGGACGACGACGCCACCCTTGCCGGTTCCGTAGGCAGTACGGATCGATTCTTGACCGTAAATCGTACCGCCGGTAGGAAAGTCTGGTCCTTTAACAAAGTTGGCCAAATCCATACTAGTAGCTTCGGGGTTTTCAATTAAGTGCTGTACAGCATCAACCAGTTCGCCTAAGTTGTGCGGCGGAATATTGGTAGCCATACCAACTGCAATACCAACCTGGCCATTAAGCAGCAAATTAGGTAGCTTGGCTGGCAAAACGGTTGGTTCGCGCTCAAAGCCATCAAAGTTGGGACGGAAGTCGACGGTATCTTTGTCGATGTCATGGAGCATCTCTTCGGCAATGGCACTCATACGAGCCTCGGTATAACGCATAGCAGCGGCCGAGTAGCCATCGATCGAACCAAAGTTACCTTGCCCATCTACCAACGGATAGCGCATTGCCCAATCTTGAGCCATACGCACCATTGACTCATAAATAGCCGAGTCACCATGCGGGTGATACTTACCCATTACTTCACCAACCACATTGGCGCTCTTACGGAACTTGGCAGTGTGGCGCAAACCAGCGTTGTTCATAACGTACAAGATACGTCGGTGTACCGGCTTTAAGCCATCACGTACATCTGGCAAAGCGCGCGACACAATAACACTCATGGCATAGCTGAGGTAACTGGTCTCCATTTCGGTCTCCAGCGTTCGAGCCGTCAATCGTCCAACATTACTATCTATCACCTCAGGAATCTCTTGTCCTTCGATAATCTCTGGTGTGGTCTTGTCTTCGTCCATATCGCTCCTAAATATCCAAGTTTTCTACCGCTGTGGCGTGGGTCTGAATAAAGCTCTTGCGGAGAGCCACTTCCTCGCCCATTAGTTTATTAAAGATGGCATCGGCCTTTTCGGCATCCTCAACGTTAACCTTGAGCATAACGCGCTGGCTAGGATCCATGGTGGTTTCCCAAAGTTGCTCGGCGTTCATTTCGCCAAGACCTTTGTAGCGTTGCAGCGAGGTAATGCCGGCATCCTTAAGGCGGGACTTCTCGCCCTCATCAAGCACAGGTTCTTCGTCGGCCAAGACAACCGGCTCCTCTCCTTGAGGGGTCTCAACAGCTTCAACAACCTCCAGGTCTTCACCCTTCTTGCTGCGGGCTTTCTTTTCTTCGGTTAGACGATCAATAATCTGATCGCGCTCTTCATCACTGTAAGCATAGTACTTTTTCTTGCCAGCATTGAGCTGATACAGCGGTGGCTGAGCAATGTAAACGTGACCATTAGCAATAACTTCTGGCATATGACGGTAGAAGAATGTTAACAGCAAAGTTCTAATATGAGCGCCATCAACGTCGGCGTCAGTCATGATAATGATGCGATGATACCGCAACTTGGCGACTTCAAATTGCTCGGCAATACCAGTACCCAGGGCGATAATGATATTCTTAATTTCATTGTTACCTAACATACGATCAAGCCTGGCGCGCTCCACGTTTAAGATCTTGCCGCGAAGCGGTAAAATGGCCTGGAACTGACTATCACGACCACCGATTGCCGAGCCGCCAGCCGAGTCACCCTCGACGATGTAGATTTCTGATTCGGCAGCTTTTTTACTGCGACAATCAGCCAGCTTACCGGGTAGTGTCATACCATCCAAGGCACCTTTACGGATAACCGTATCACGAGCCGCGCGAGCCGCCATACGAGCTCGGGCACTTAGGCTGGCTTTGCTAATAATCTTTTTGGCTTCGGCCGGGTTCTCTTCCATATAGTAATTAAGCCACTCGGCCAAAACAGTCTCTACGTAACCACGAATTTCTGGATTACCCAACTTACCCTTGGTTTGACCCTCAAACTGTGGCTCCTGGAGCTTAACCGAGATAACCGCCGTAAGTCCCTCGCGAACATCTTCACCGGTCAGATTATCTTCGTTTTCTTTAAGCAAGCTGTTTTTGCGAGCATATTCGTTAATAACGCGCGTCAATGCCGTCTTAAAACCAGTCAGGTGCGTACCGCCTTCTGGGTTATGGATGTGATTGGCGAAGGTTTTGATGTTTTCGTTATAGCTATCAGTGTATTGCAGCGAGATTTCTACAACGCAATCTTTTATTTCTTTTTCGATGTAAAACGGCGGCGTATTAATTACTTCGCGGTTCTTGTTGAGGTGCTTCACGTAGCTCTGGATTCCGCCTTCAAAGTAAAAGCTGTAGCGCTTGCCCGTACGTTCATCGCGAATCTTGGTGTGTACGCCCTTAGTTAAATACGCTTCGTGACGCAAACGTTCCAGAATCGTCTGATAATTAAACTCGATAGTCTCAAAGATACTAGGATCGGGGTAAAAACGAATGGTCGTACCGGTGCCTTCGGCCTTACCAACAACCTGAACGTCACTTTCTGGCACGCCACCGGCAAAAACCTGACGATGCAGCTTACCGCCCAGTTTAACTTCGGCTATAACCTTAGTAGAAAGAGCATTCACAATACTAATACCAACGCCGTGCAGACCACCAGAGACCTTGTAGCCTCCGCCGCCAAACTTACCACCAGCATGCAATACGGTCAAAACCGTTTCTAGAGCACTCTTGCCAGTGGAGGCAACTTTGTCTACCGGAATACCACGACCATGGTCGACCACGCTCACCGAGCCATCGGCATGTAGAACTACTTCGATTTCGGTACCATGGCCTGCCATGGCCTCATCGATAGAGTTATCAACAACCTCCCAAACAAGGTGATGAAGACCCTCAACACCGGTACCACCAATGTACATACCTGGACGTTTACGAACTGGATCTAATCCCTCGAGAACCTGAATTTGACTAGCATCATATTGCTGCGTTTTTTCTGCCATAGCTGTAAAATTCCACCCTTCTTAAATACAATACTATCAGTATAACCGAAATCGTTTTACGACGCCAGAAGCACCTAGTCTTGGTAACTCTTTTAAAACTACTCTTTACCAAAAAGTAAAATCATCGCACTGACTCTATAGATTGATAACCAACATTTTACCTTTTGGTAAACTATCAGTTTTTAATTATGATTCTACTCTGCGGCCAATAAAACAACATTGCCCTGCTCGTCGATGGTGACTTCG
>CAZPDI010000031.1:0-8125 GCA_964585425.1 uncultured Candidatus Saccharibacteria bacterium
ATCTTAGCCAAGCGCTCACGTGCAGCTATAAGATTAGCCTGATAAGCCTTTTCGGCATCAGTTTGAGGTATTTGAGGATCAGTTGCGTCGGCCATATGCTTTACAAGTGCTCACCTTTTACCGTATCATTATACCACTTATGCGTGCCGCGGTGGCGGAATTGGTAGACGCGCCGGACTCAAAATCCGGTTCTGGTTTACAGAGTGTGGGTTCGATTCCCACCCGCGGCACCATTTATGATGAATCAGTCAGAGTTATTACCAATAAAACGAGCTATTAAGGCGATTTTATTACAGAAACAGCCCGTCGTTGTGGCCGTGGACGGACCTAGCGGTTCGGGTAAATCTACGCTCACCAAGGCGTTGGTGCAAGAAATCGGTGCAGTGCGCATTGATCAGGACGATTTTTATCGCGGCGGAAAGTATGATTTGCTGGCTGCTATGAGCGATAAAGAACGTGCCGAATATGAGATAGATTGGCAGCGCATGAAGGATGAGGCGCTTCTTCCCCTACTTGCTGGTCGAGCAGCTCATTATCATCCTTTTGATTGGAATCATCAGGAAGAAACGAATGTATCAACAAATACAATTACGCTCCAGCCAGCCAGTGTAATTATTATTGACGGAGTGTTTTCTTCGCGCAAAGAACTTACAGATCTGGTCGACCTGTCTGTGTTAGTGCATCTGGGTAGATCAACGCGTAAAGAGCGCTTGGCGCAACGCGAAGGCGATGGTATTACGCATCCTCTCAATGCTTTATGGGATAAAGCCGAAACATTTTATTTTGAACATATCAGATCATCTAAAAGTTTTGACCTAGTGATCAACCGCTAGCCACTTATGATTATAAATTGCCTTGACGGGAGGCAGAGGATTGCTCCCCTGCCTCCCGTCGTGCATCAGACGAGGACGACGTCGCTCTTCCAGTTCGGCCAGAAGCCCTCATGCGGCGGCGCGAAGGCGTGGCAGTCTCCGACAGCATCGGCCCAGTCGGACTCGAGCCGCACAACCTCGACGACCGCGGCCGGCATGATGTCTGCCGCCTCGCAGAGGTCGAGCAATTGGGCTTGGAGGAAGTCCGTGTCGTTTGGCGTCAGATCGTCGTCTGGTCCACCGACGCAGATGTCTTCCTCGGAGTCGTCCACATCAGCGATCCAGTCGCCCTGGATCTTCTTGACCTCGACCGTGTCTCCCTGCTCGGCGTAGTGGAGTCGCAACGACTCGTACGCTTCGGCAGGTACGTCGCCGATGACGATGATGACCTTGGGGTCGCTCATGGTAGGCTTCCTGCTTTCTGTGCTCGCAAAAGGATACATTCCGATCGGGCGTATCACATAATATCACATAGTACAATAAAAGTCAATTATTTGCGAGATATGCTGCTGAGGTGAGAGCCTCATATTTTTTGGTACTGTTTTGCAGCCAGAAGGTAGCGAGCAAGCCAGTGTCGATCTTAGCTGTTTTAGTGGCACTAACCCGGCCATTTACGGCAATTATAAGCTGGTCATCATATGTTACTACCAGGTTTGGTGCATACTCCTTTGATACACAAGCGCTTATTTCGGCAATGGCATCAAGATTTGGCGTCAATGGAATGGTGGTGTCGACAGCTAACTTGGAGGCAAGTTTGTACAGCTGTTTATGCGATAAGAATAGCAGAACATTTTCCTTATCTGCCCATTCCCCTGCTTCGGGTAGCAGTTGTTCGGTACTTTGCAGTGGAATAACAATTGAGGCGCGCGTCTCGGAGATAAGTCGCTGCATAGTCAAGGTTGTTTCGCTATTATTACTAAGATCTGGACCAATCGAGACGAGATCCGATTCATTGGCTAAATATATTAGCTCAGCCAAAGCATCCCGAGCAATTGAGCCCGACGGCGTGCTGGCCACAAGGTTAACATACTCTAAGCTCCCTACAAGCTTACTGAGCTTGTCTGGCAGCGCTAAGCGACATTCGGCCACCTGAGCATCTTCAAAGCCTTGGTACAGCTTCTGGAGCTCAGCAAAACCATCACGATGGCCGCCCATTAGCAGAACACGTCCGGTTCGTCGGACTGGTCGACTCCATATAATGTCTTCGTATAAGGGCTTGTCGGTTTGCTTCTCTATATGACTCATGTCCTAATTATACACCTTGTGTCATTGAACTGCTTGTCAAAACTGTCAAACTTTGCTAACATTAAAGCTTCGTCGAAATTCTGGTATCCCGGGTTTCTTCGAGACATGTCCCTCTAGAGGAGTTCTTCCCGCAATGCTTCGTCCCTTCCCCTCCGCTCTGCGCACCGCCTACGACCTGACCGCCATCTCCTTCTTGGTCGGTCGACATGTGGTTCGCGTCAGTACTCGCATCATCATCGCCATCCCGGCTGACATGACGCACGGCAAGTGCCTCAAGAACGCTGGTCCGGCTTGCGATCACGATGACTGCCCGCACCTCGAATGCCACCCTGGTGTTCACAAGCTCGAGGAGCGCTACGGCGCTTCGCAGCTCGCAACGGCCTAGCGCCGCTCACCATCCTGGTTCCGTACCAGGAGGCTCCCCGGATCTGCTCAGCGTCGAGTAGATCCGGGGACCACCCCTTATGAATCTTTGGTATGATAGTAGTCTATGGCAGATACCAAATCGACTTACCAACTTTCACAAGATCAAGCTATGGCGCTACAGGCCATTGGTGCTTGGTATAAAGGCAAAACTGCTCCATTTATTACTTTGGGCGGCTATGCCGGTACGGGCAAGACTACTCTTATCGCCTACCTGCGTAAAGCCTTGCAAGATTATGAAGAAACAACCAAAGTGGCGTTTTGCGCTTTTACCGGTAAGGCGGCCCGTGTCTTAGATGGGCGCCTTAAAGAGCATGCCGTTATGCGCCGGTCAGATAGTGTATCCACCATCCATTCTTTAATCTATACCGCTAACCTTGATGAGCACGGCGCCGTGGCGAACTGGCAGCTTAAAGACAAGCTTGATTATGATCTGATCATTGTTGATGAGGCCAGTATGCTCGACGAAAATATTTGGAACGATCTCCTGAGCTTTAACGTGCCGATCTTGGCAGTTGGCGATCATGGCCAGTTGCCACCGGTTGGCTCAGCCTTTAACCTGATGGCTGATCCGGAGCTGCGCCTGGATCGAATCTTCCGCCAAGAGGTTGGTAGTTCAATCATCGAGGTGGCGACCTTGGCTCGCATGAATGGTTTTATTCCGGTTGGTGATTACGGGCCCGGCGTTAAAAAGTTGGATCGCAGAAGTGAGGAAACCAATTTGGTGGTGCAAGATATCCTCGAAAACTTTAATAACGATACTTTGATTTTGTGTGGGTATAACACTACCCGCCATCGACTCAACCAGGCCGTCCGCCAGTATCGAGACGTGGAGTCTCCTCTACCCCAATCTGGCGATCGCGTGGTGTGTTTGCGCAATAATCGCACCAGCAAAGTCTACAATGGCATGACCGGCACCATTAATAACCTCATGGACGCACTTGACGACCCAGAGGAGTTGTTTTGGATGGCCGAGATAGCTCTGGATAACGAAGATTATCGTTACTACGGTCACATTTTGCGCTCAACCTTTGGTGCGCAGCCGCCCGAAGGACGCCTACCAATGGCCCCGGACACTACCCCGCCTGATCTGTTTGACTTTGGCTATGCCCTGACCGTGCATAAGGCACAGGGCTCGCAATCGCCTAAAGTTGTGTTGTTTGAGGAGCGCTTTAGTAAAATGACCGATGACGATTATAAGCGCTGGTTATATACCGCCGTGACACGGGCTGAGCACGAACTGATTATTATTGGCTCGGCCTCGTGATACAATAAAGAAAAGTAAGCAAAAGGAACCCATGGACGAAAAAACTATCGACGCAATTCACCGCTTGATGACCGAGATCACCGAAACTAAGCAAAAGGCCAAAACGGTTAAAGAAAACCTCAAGGATGTGCTTGAGCAAAATGATGAATACCGCGCCCTAGAAGATGACCTTAAAGAGCTGACCACTAAACGAGCCGCTGCTAAAAAAATCCTTCAGGCAGATAAAGACTACCAAATGGTTTCTAGTGAACTCGAAGAACTTAAGTTCAAGTTAAAAGACTTACAAGAAATCCTTAGCCATCACCTCGTGACCTACTATGACGAAAACAAGAAACTCCAGCTTAAAGATGCCGAAGGCGAAGTTCGTCCAGTGATTCTTAGCGCCAAGATCGGCAAACCTGAAGCTGAAATTAGCGAGTAGTTTGCTTACTTAAAGTTAAACATGTGTCTACAATGTAGATACAATATGTAGAAATGTATATACAATGTATACACTTACATAAAAATTAAGAAGAAAACCTGCTAACGAACGTTATTAGTTTGTTTTATCTTTGATGACTCATCGATGGTGCAGCCTGCCCAAAGCCCGCGATTATTGGCTCGCGCGTCGGCTTCTAGTGATCTGAATTCATCTAATTTAGTAAACGGAAAGACGGTATATGCAAAGGCATACCCTTCTCGAATCATCTTGGCGTTAATCAACTCATCGCCGAGATAGACATATCTGAGCAGGCGTTTATACTTGTCACGGTCGCTGTCGTTTGGATCAGATTCTAATCGCACCTGTTTATTAAGGAGTAATTCTTTCGTTTTATCGGCGGCTTGCTGGCCAAAGCATTGCACCGACTTACGGGGATCGTGAGTCTCGGGTGTATCCATTCCGATAAAACGTACCGTTTCGGTTTTATCGCCCATTTTTACTTTTATGGTGTCACCATCAACGGTTTGGACTACCGTGTAATCACTGGCGGCAACCTGGGGAGCGCTGGTGATGGTCTTTTGAACCGGATCACGGAAATAATAGGTCATTCCTAGCACAATGAGCCCTAGGGTCAGTTTAATCATTCGTCGCTGTACGGTTTTTGTTCGCATATAATTATAGTAATCGATTTCGATTATTGTTACAATACAGTCATGATTAAGATTTATTCTTGGAATGTTAATGGGATCCGTGCCGTAGTTCGCAAAGAGCTGTGGGAGCCATTTATTGCCGCCGAGCAACCCGATATTTTGTGCGTGCAGGAGACCAAAGCGCAGCCCGAGGATATTAGCTTGGAACTCCCGGGCTATCATCAATATTGGAATTCAGCCGTCAAGAAAGGCTACTCTAGCACGGCGCTGTTTAGTAAAATCGAACCGGTTGAGGTTAAGAACGGCTTGCCTCAAGACATTATTGATCAATACGACATGGCCGACGACTACGGCGACCCGAATACGGAAGGACGCGTAATTACCGCCGAGTTCGACAAATTCTTCGTCGTAACGGTGTATACCCCTAACGCCAAGGACGATCTTTCGCGCGTACCGCTGCGGCACAAGCACTGGGACCCGGCCTTCCTTAAGTATTGCAAACAACTCGAAAAGAAAAAGCCCGTCGTCTTCTGCGGTGATCTTAATGTTGCCCATACCGAGGATGACCTGGCGCGCCCCAAGCCTAATGTTGGCAAGAAAGGCTTTACTGCCGAAGAGCGCGAGGGCTTCCAAAACTTCATCGATGCTGGCTTTGTGGATACACTTCGTTTATTTAAACAAGGCAATGGCTACTATACTTGGTGGAGCAACTTCGGCGGCGCCCGAGCAAATAATGTGGGTTGGCGCATCGACTATTTTTTGGTTAGCGAGTCGCTCAAGTCTAAGGTCAAAGATGCTGATATACATCCCAAGGTTATGGGCTCTGATCATTGTCCGGTAAGTGTTACACTAGATATATAAGATTGTTAAAAATAAGGAGGTGCATATGCTGCGCATTAATCAAGACGTACCAACATTTAAGCTGCCGGCTTACGTAAACGGGCACAAAGACGATTTTAAGGAGGTCGATCTGACTGACTATAAGGGTAAATGGGTGGTTCTCTTCTTTTACCCACGTGACTTTACCTTTGTCTGCCCTACGGAAATTCAGGGTTTTGCTAAGCACGAAGCAGAGTTTACTAAGATTGACGCCCATATTTTAGCGGCCTCAACCGATAGTGTCTATTCGCACAAAGCGTGGTTCGAGAAAGATATGCCAGAAGTTAAATTCCCAATTTTGTCGGATACTGCCCATACATTGTCCCGTGATTATGGTGTGCTGAACGAACAAGATGGTACGGCCGAGCGCGGTACCTTCATCATCGATCCTGAAGGCAAACTGCGCTACGTGGTAATCTCTGACGGTAATGTGGGCCGTAGCGTGACCGAAACCCTACGTGTGGTTCAGGCGCTTCAGACAGGCGGTCTCTGCCCGATCGACTGGGAGCCAGGCCAAGCTACGCTCAAGGGTTAGCTCACTTAAAAAAAAGAAAGTTTAACAAAGTTATAACAATGTTAAGCTTTCTTTTTTGTATTACGCGACCGCGTCTAAGATTTTTCGGATTTCTTCTTTACTTTGCGTTTGGTTGAGTTGTGTCCGGAGTTCGGCTGCACCATCAAATCCGTGCACATAGACCTTAAAGAACTTCTTAAAGGCCCCAAACGGAGTTGATGGCTTAAACTGATCATAGAGTTCAAAATGACGCTTAGCTACTTTAAGAGATTCTTCGGGTGATAAACGGGTCGGTTTCTCGGCAAATGCAGCAATATTATGGAAGATGCCGCGACCAATCATTACTCCATCGGCACCAGTTTCGCGACAGCGCTCCTTGGCATGCTGACGATCCTCTACGTCACCATTTCCGAGCAACAACGTATTTGGTGCTAGCTTGTCACGCAATTCGACAGCCAACTTAACTTGGTCCCAATGCGCCGGCACAGCACTCTGCTCTTTAACGGTACGGGCATGAATGGTTAGCGCGGCTAAATCGTGTTGCAATAAATGCGTGACCCAAGCTTCGGTAATAATTTTTTCTACACCAATACGCGTCTTGACGCTTACTGGCAAATCACCGGCTCCAGCCTGAACGGCCTTAATAATTTGTGAGGCTTTTTCGGGCACCCGGATAATACCACCACCCTGGTTGCGAGCGACAACCTTTTTAACTGGGCAACCCATATTTAAATCAATCCCGGCAAAACCACGCTTAACGAGCTCCTCGGCGACGGCTGTGAACTTTTCCAGGTCACTCCCCCATATTTGAGCGATGAGCTTATTCTCGCTAACCTGTTTATCTAACCGACGACTGACGCTTGGCCAGCCCTTAGTGCCCCAGGCGTCTACATTCATAAACTCCGTAAAATACAAATCTGCCGGCGCTACTTCCTCGACGACTTGTCGGAAAGCAATGTCAGTTACGTCTTCCATAGGCGCCAGGGCCATAATGGGTTTTGGTAGATCGTTCCAGATACTCATAACCGAGTTATTGTACAGGATTGAAGGAGGGTTTTCAATCTGTTACAATACCCTCACCTTTCGCATGAGATTCAGGGGGCTCAGATGAGTGATGATGAAAGCTGGATGGCAGAAGGTCACTGTCGGTTCTACCCGCCAGCCGCGTTCTTCCCTACGGACGCACGCGGTGTGCTGGAGGCGCGGGCAATCTGCGAGGAATGCCCTGTCAAGTCGCCGTGCCTGGAGTTTGCACTGGCAAACCACATCGAGCATGGCGTCTGGGGTGGCTGCAGCGAACGCGAACGGCGCAAGATCCAAAAGAGGCGCCGCCAGCAAGAACAAGAAGGGACGGCCTGATGAGTGCCAAAAACTCATGTATGTGCCGGGGTTGACGCAAGTTGGCTCCGGCACATTGCCATTTAAGACGAGATTATGTACAATAATCAGGTTCCGATGGGGCGTCGCCAAGTGGTAAGGCAGCGGCTTTTGGTGCCGCCATTCGGGGGTTCGAATCCCTCCGCCCCAGCCAAAAATTTTATACTCTGAAGTGACCGCATTCCATGAGTCAACAGGCAAACTTTTATTTAGGATAGCGAACGTGATGCATATAATGCTGTTTTTACGTTCAGCCACTGGTATAATCAGAACATGGAAGAAAAAATATACAATATAACCAAGAGCAAGCTAACATCATTAGTTCAGTATATGGCGTACGCTCAAAAAGAACTTATTTATGAACAAAGAATACTTCGAAACACTTTAACTCATCCAGGCAATTACACAAGTAAACAAACGGCACTACTTCATGATCGCATCGGGTCTACTTTGCCTTATCAGGCAGATAGTCTAGGG
>CAZPDI010000032.1:0-7599 GCA_964585425.1 uncultured Candidatus Saccharibacteria bacterium
GGAAGCGATTATAGCTAACAAACTCACCGTTGACGCGCATGACCGGGTACGGAACGACCTGCGAAACCTTGTATACCAAGGGGCTGTCCTGCTTAAACTTGTAGATCAGTACGCCAAAAGTGGCTAGCAGAACAACGATAACCGTCAGAGCGATGGCAATGATCAGAGAAAGTGGCTTACGTTTAGCCGCATCGGCCTTTTTGCTGGGAACAATCTTATTTTTAGCCTTTACAGCTGAGCTTTTAACGCTGGCAATAACGCCATTAGACTTCTTTTTAGTATTAGTTTTGTCAGCTGTCTTTGCTGGCTTCTTATCTGCCTTATCTGCCACGTAGTACTCCTCCCGGGACCTTAAATGCGAACCTAATTCTTAGCTTCTATTCTACCATATTCCTGCACGATCTTCACGAGCTTCTGCTGGATGTTAACCGGATTATGGATCCCTTTCATAACCAAGTCGCCAACATAGGTCCTAACCGAAATAGTGCCATACCTGAACATTACGGCCGATAACCCCTTAATGTGATAATTGATGTTCTGAACCTTATCGATACCAAATTCCGTCACGCGTCGATCAAAAAAACCATGCTGGCGAACCTCGATAATCCGCTCATTAGTGGCGATATATACGCTGTAATACCAGCCCACCCAAGCCCAAAACATGTACGCTAGAGCGACCAGGATAATCGCTCCCCCGCCCTTAAGCACAATACTATTCGTCGGCCAAATCGCCACTGGCGTCATGGCCAAAAGAATAAGTAACATACCGACAATTAACTGTTTGCGCATGCTCATAAGGTGATGTCGGAACACCAACAAGACTTCTTCATGATCGTGCTGTCCGGGAAAGCCCTTGTGGGCTTTGTGCTGCTTACTCATATACGAATTGTAGCATAAACGCTATAATCGTCTCATGAACTGGCTCTTCTTTACTCTTTGCGCGGTCGTCATCAACACCTCACTCGGCCTTGGGCTCCGAACACTCAGTAAGCAATCTGCCAACCCGCGAATTATGGGATTCGTCTATAACTGCTATGCAGCCTTGACGAGCGTAATCATCTGGATCGTAAGTGGCGCGCCCCTACCAACCAATGTGCCATTTAGTGCAATATTATTACTGTGTTTGAGTGCCTTGGGTTACGGAATCTTTCAGCGCGGTCAATTCTACCTACGTAAACATGTAGAAGTCTCGGAGTTGGCCCCTGTCATGCAAGTCGGGCTTATCAGCGGTATTCTTGCTGCACTTATTATTCTTAACGAACCCCTCAATCCTAAAAAAATTCTCGGTATCACTGCTATAGTTGGTGCTTCTTTATTGGTTACACTGAATAAAAAGCTGACTATTAATAAATATGCCATTACAGCGATCGGCATTTCGTCCGCACTAAGCATTGCAGGAATAATCGATAAACTAGCCAGTCCTCACTACCCCCTTTTCTTCTACACCGCCCTGATATGGATTCTGCCGCTGCCATTTATTGCCTACCCAGCCAAGAGCAAAGATATCCGCGCGGCAATAAAAAGTTCTGGTTGGAAAATACCGCTATTGGCAAGCCTTAATGCCTTAAGCCTGGTCTTTTTTGTTCGCGCCCTACAGATTGGTGAGGCTTCAAAAGTCATACCTGTGTTAAGCACCGTTACCGTGCTCACCGTGATAGGTGGAATCTTGGTACTCGGCGAGACCAAATACTGGAAGCGCAAATTATTGGCAGGCGTACTCGCCACGCTAGGCGTGCTCGTAATTCGCTAGGGCATAAACGAGAAAGAGGCCCGTGGAAGACCGTCGTGGAATTGCTTCCACGAACCTCTTCCGCGAACCTCACGAACGTCGCATCATCGCTTCTTGCGTCGGAACGGCAAGCTGGCAAGGGCCAGGAATCCGAGAACACCGACTGCCAGGGCGATCAGCACGCGCTTCATCGGCCCGACCTCCAGAGACTGAAGCCGGCGGCGCCGATGCCAGCACCGACGCCGAGCAAGAAGGCCTGATCTTGTGAGACCTTGTTCTCCTCTTCCAGGACCACCCCAACGATCATGCCCAGTGCCGCTGCACCCAGGCCACGAATCACGGCTCTACGAACTCGCCTACCAATACGCATGGGTTTCTCCCCCTGTAGATGGATGCGTCCCGATAATTATGCCAAATGCTATAAAATATGCAAGCGTAAATAGTATAAATGGTGCCCTGGGAGGGAATCGAACCCCCGACGCTCTCCTTAGGACGGAGACGCTCTATCCACTGAGCTACCAGGGCAGGTACGGAGTAATTATAGCAAACCTAGCCCCAGATTACCCTATCTGATACTAAAGAAGGAGCTTCCTAGTAAAACTTGCCGTAGAGGGTTGCCTCATTACCAAGCTGATAGTCATGAATGGTTTCGCCCTTAAACCAAACATTAATCTCTTGCTCGACCTCCTCGAGCGTCTCACTGGCATGGAACAGATTATGAATCGAGCGATGCTGAGCGTTCGCCACGGCCGGACTATCGACTGAGTAATCACCCCGAATAGTACCAACCTCGGCCATAAATGGTAATGTTGCACCAGCCAGCTTACGCACCATGGCAACGGCCTGTACGCCCTCTACCACCATGCAAATAACCGGGCCACTCGTCATGAAGCTGACCAAGTTTTCTACCACTTCTTTACCGATTTCGAGATTGTTTGTTGTGCCAAGAATTTCTTCGGCTGACACATCAAGATTTTCAAAAGAGCTTAAGCTTTTATCACCCAGGCGCGTCACCCACACTTCATCAGTGACTGGGTAATGCTTTCGTACCTGTTCTTCGGTCGGGGTAATCATCTTCATGGCCACGATTTTAAGACCAGCTCGTTCAATACGACTAATTATGTCACCGATCACGCCGCGCATCACGCCATCGGGCTTAATCATGCAAAAGGTGCGCTCAAAACGGACTTTAGTTACTGCCGGATGTAAGTCTGCCACTATATATTCTCCAATTCTTTAATAAATGCTCGCTTGGCGGGTTTGGTATCTGGCGCGATGGCCGCCAAACGTAGATTGTCGGCCTTAAATAAGTCCTTAGCTACCGCCTGCACGTCCTCGGCCGTCACCGCCTCTATATCTTCGATGGTTTCGTCGGGTGTTTTAATCTCGTTTAGCAGCACCATGCGGCTCCCCACCCTATCGGCAATAGCCGAGGTACTTTCCAGCGCTAGCTGCAAACCCCCGGCCAGCTTATGCTTGACTTTGGTAAGCTCTGCTTCGCCGACAAGTTCAGTCTTAAGCCTGGCAAGCTCACCGATAATTACTTGTGTGGCCCGAGCAACATTCTCGGGACTCACGCCAGCATACACACTAAATGCACCCGTATCTACAAAGCTATTGTAATCGCTGAAGACACTGTACGCTAGCCCTTGGCGCTCACGGAGCTCCAAGAAAAGTCGTGAACTTAAGCCCCCGCCTAAAATCGTGGCCAGCACTCGTGCAGCTGGCTCCAATTTTTTATTATAAGCATAGGCCCGACAACCAATTAACAGATGGGTTTGTTTGGTTTCTTGCTCCACGGCAATCACCTTTTGATCGTTGTAACGAGCGTCTAACTTGGTTATCTTTTGAACTTTATGGCGCTTCATGTCGCCCATTAGATCAACAATATGCCCTACAACACTTTCGTGCTCTACATCCCCGGCCACGCTGACCACAATATTTTCCGGACCATAATGTAGTTGCTGAAAGTCATAAATGTCATCACGACTGATAGTAGTTATCACCTCTTTGGTGCCGATAATTTCGCGGCCCAGCGGATCATACGGCCACAAGATTTGCGGCAACAGATCATAAACGGCGTGCGCCGGATCGTCACGCCAGACGTTCATCTCCTCTACCACCACCGTACGCTCACGATCAACCTCGGCCTCATCCAGGATTGGATGACGCATCATGTCGGCCAAGATGCTGTAGGCCAGTTTAGCGTGCCGCTTGGGCACCTTGATGTAGTAATTGGTCAGATCATTACTGGTGTAGGCGTTGTGCTGACCACCTACTTCATCGATAGCTTCACCGATCACCTGAGTGCTGGGCCAATGCTCGGAACCCTTAAATAACAAGTGCTCTAAAAAGTGCGAGACGCCACCGTTGACGGCAAAGTCTTCGTACCGACTCCCCACCCCCACGATCATGCTCACCGCCACGCTACGAGCCGACGGCATGCGCGAAGTCACGATGCGAAGTCCGTTACTGAGCGTGGTCGACTCGATCTTCATTACTTTGCAGACGCCTTAGCAGCCCGTCGTTTTTTAGTATGACGATGGACAAACCACAAGAAGAACACGATACCAGCTACGGCAAAGAAGTAGCCGAACTTGCTCAAGATACTGTCGATGACGTGCAGGTGATCAGCTAACTGATAACCGAGTACCGACAAGAATACTGTCCAAATCAAAGAGCCGATAAAGCTAGCCGCCACAAACAGACTAAAATTCATACGGGCAATACCAGCCGGGAATCCAATATAGGTACGTACACCGGGTAAGCAACGGCCCACGAGCGTTAACCAAGCGCCATATTTTTCGAATAACGCATGGGTTTTTTCGAGCTCATGTTCGCTAAATAACACATACTTGCCATACTTTTTAATCAGTACTAACCCCGGGCCCATACCAATAGCGTAGGCCAGGACAGCGCCAAGAGTCTGTGCTAGTGTCCCAACAATAATCACCATCAGTAAGCTCATTTCGCCCTGCTTGGCCACCGCGCCAGCCAACGGCAAGAGAACCTCGGACGGAATCGGCACGCCGGCACTATCGACGATCAGCCCAACGGCCAAACCACCGTAACCGAGCGTGGCGATCATATTTGTTGCTATCTGACTTAAACCTGCTGCCATTTACACCACCTTTGCACTTAGCAAAATAAGAATGCCGACGACGATGCGATAATACGCAAAGATCGCCAACCCATTTTTACTAAGGTATTTAATTAAGAATTTAATCGAGAAATAACCAGCTATAAATGCACCTAAAATACCGCCAATATACAAACTGGGCATATGCCCCATACTGCTCAAGGTATTATCGCTCAGTATCAGTTTAAGAGTTGCTCCGGTAATCACCGGGGCGCTCAATAAGAAGCTAAAACGCGTTGCAGTTACTCGATCCAACTTAAGTGCTCGACCGGCGGTAATGGTAATGCCGCTGCGGCTGGTGCCTGGAATCAAAGCCAGAGCCTGAGCAAAGCCAATAATGACGGCTTGGGGCAACCTAATGTCTTGGATCTTTTTTGTAATCTGTGGCAACCGATCAATAAAAAGCATCAATATAGCCACCCAGACCAAGTTGAAAGCCACCAACACATTGCTTCTAAAGGCCTTCTCGGCAAGATCCTGAACCAACACCCCAAAGACTACCGCCGGAATGGTCGCAATGATTATGTACCAAGCCAATTTACGATCTTCGCCGCCCATAATAAAGTCTCGTCCAAGCTTCCAGAAATCCTTCCAAAAGAACGCGAATAAAGCTGCTAGCGTACCAATGTTGAGGGCGGTATCAAACGCCAATCCACTGTAACTGAACTTAAGAAAATTACCGACTAAAATAAGATGACCTGAGCTGGAAATCGGAATGAATTCAGTGAAGCCCTGCACTAAACCCAGAATAATAGCTTTAAGAAGTTCCAAACAATACCCTTTGTAACCTTTTTATTGTATCAGAAAATTAACCAACTACGAGCATATGGGCTTCTCAAAAAGTTATATTTTGCTTATTGCGACTTTGTGGCATTAAGGTGGTCTTATTGCAACTTATTTGCAATAAGCAATAAACTTATTTTTTATAACGGCCAGTACGCAGCCACACCTGGAAATGTTAGTAACTTACAGGTATAATAAGAGCCTATGAAAAAGTATGACGTAATTGTTATTGGTGCCGGCCACGCCGGCTGTGAAGCAGCTATTGCCAGCGGCAAGCTGGGTTCTTCGACATTGCTTATTACTACCACCCTCGCTAAAGTCGCAACCCTACCCTGCAACCCCAGTATTGGTGGCCCGGGCAAAGGTCATCTAGTTCGTGAAATTGGAGCCCTCGGTGGCGTGATGGCCAAAATTGCCGATGAAAGCGCCATCCAAATGAAGGAGCTCAACACTAGCAAAGGTCCGGCCGTCCGAGCCTACCGCGCCCAGATCGAGCAAGAAACCTACAATAAGAAAATGCTTGAGGAGCTAAAATCGACACCTAACCTCGAGTTTTATGAAGACGAGGTCAAAGAGGTTTTGGCGCCCGAAGGAAAAGTCACTGGTGTGAAAACTGGTGATGGTTCCGAGATCGCTTGTGATGCCGTAATCGTCTGCACTGGCACCTTTATGAACGGTGACATCATCGTTGGTAATCGCGTAGTGCGCAAGGGCGGCCGTATTGACGAAGGCGCCAGCATCGGCCTGACGCAAAGCCTCAATAAGCTTGGCCTTGAGCATGGTCGCCTCAAAACCGGCACCCCGCCGCGCATTCATAAAGAATCAATCGATTACTCCAAGATGGAAGTTGAGGGCGGCACGGCCGGTCCAGTCAGCTTTAGTTACCCAACTACTGAATTAATGCCATTTAACAAGCAAGTTCCCTGCTACCTTACTTACACTACTCCAGAAACGCACAAGATTATTCTCGATAACCTCCACCTGGCCCCCAACTATAACGGTATGATCAACGAGCGTGCCCCACGTAGCTGCCCCAGCCTGGACCGTAAAGTGCATAACTTCCCCGATCGTGATCGACATCCGATCTTTATTGAGCCCACCGGTCGCAACTCCGACAAAATGTACATCCAGGGCGGATCCCTGGCCTTTGATGAAGAGTTGCAAGAAAAGATTATTCGCACCATTCCCGGCCTGGAGAATGCTGAATTCTTAAGCCACGGTTACGCCGTCGTCTATGATTACTTCCCGCCGCATCAGATCAAGATGAGCCTCGAGACTAAGAAGATCCCAGGCCTCTACCTCGCCGGGCAAATGAACGGCACCACCGGCTACGAAGAAGCGGCAGCGCAAGGCCTTATGGCCGGCATTAATGCTTCACGACAGACACAAGGCAAAGAACCAATCATTCTCGGGCGTGATCAAGCTTACATAGGTGTACTGATGGATGATCTCGTCACCAAGGTACACGTTGAGCCCTATCGCATGTTTACCAGCCGCGCCGAGTATCGTCTCCTACTGCGGAATGACAATGCCGACCTGCGCCTCAGCAAAATCGGGCACGAAATTGGCCTCATCAGTGATGAAAAACTGGCTCTGGTCCAGAAGAAACAAACTGATTTGGACACATTTATAGCTCAGCTTTCGCCAAAGATTAAAAAGCTCTTAACGATGCCGAAAGAAACGATACAAACCCTTCGTGCCGAGCATCCCGACATGCCCGCAGCCAGCCACGAGGTGGAAGAACAAGCTGAACTCGAGATTAAGTACCGTGGTTACTTTGAGAAACAAGCTAAACTAGCTGCCAAGATTGCCTCTGAGGGGTCACTTAAGCTCTCCCCTGCCCTCGACTACAATGAGATCAAAGGTTTGCGCAACGAAGCTCGCGCTCGCCTGCTAGAAGTCCAACCCGAAACCATTGGCCAAGCCAGACGCATTCAAGGTGTCACCC
>CAZPDI010000033.1:0-7271 GCA_964585425.1 uncultured Candidatus Saccharibacteria bacterium
TAACTCCATCCCCCAGTTATTTAACCTACATTGTCCACACATTTTCCACGTTTTTCTTTTTAACCCTAGACGTTAAGTCACCTGTGCACTCTCACCTTGCACACGGGTAGAAACGTTACTTACTATACTAGATAGTCTGTTGTCGAGTCACAAGTCTTGCCTCATGGCTGTCAAGATGTTTTAGCAATACTTATAAATGTTTTTTGGCTTAGTGAAGATGTTTTTAACATAACCATAATTACAAGTCGTTGGAAATAACACAACAGAAAATAAACAGGTTGCAAGATACTCTGTGGTTGTTCATCTTGTTTTTTACTATGGATATCATTTCGGATATCCAAATAGATATCTAAAATGATATCCGCGAATCAAAAATACATACGAAACTCTGCCAAAACAATACTAACGTTTAACGAGGACCATGAATGCTTCGGAAGGAATATCGACTTTACCGATGCGCTTCATCTTCTTTTTGCCCTTTTTCTGCTTATCCAGCAGTTTATTTTTTCGAGTAACGTCACCACCATAGAGCTTGGCAGTCACATTCTTGCCCATGGCCTTCACGTCTTCACGTGCGATAATCTTGCCACCAATGGCCGCCTGCAAGCTAACCTCAAAAAGTTGGCGTGGGATGACTTCCTTCAGCTTTTCAACGATGGTTTTACCCAAGCGGTAAGCATCATCCCGATGAACAATCAGGCTCAAGCTGTCGACCATTTCGCCACCGACTAAGATATCTAGTCGCACCAGGTTCTCGACACGATAATCAGAAATTTCATAATTAAAAGAACCGTACCCACTTGTAATGTTTTTAAGGGAATCATAAAAGTCAGTGAGCACACCTGATAGTGGTGCCTCAAAGTTGATAATGGCCAGAGCTTCATCGACATAGCTCAGATTCGTTTGATGGCCGCGGACTTGGTTGACGAGTTGAATAACTCCACCGAGGTAATCGCCGGGTACAACTACCTCACCCTTAATCCAGGGCTCCTGAATATCTACAAGCTTACTCACATCGGGTAGTTCGGCGGCCGAACGAATGGTCTTTTCGTTACCGTCAGTAGTGCGCACAATGTAGTCGGTGCTCGGGTTGGTGGCCACAATATCAAGATTATATTCGCGCTCTAACCGCTCACGAACAATGTCCAAGTGGAGCAATCCGAGGAATCCAACTCGATAGCCAAAACCTAGGACTTGTGAAGTCTCAGGGGTATAGACCAGAGCGGCATCATTGAGTTTGAGCTTTTCCAAAGCTTCTTTAAGGGCCGGGTACTGCTCGGCACTGGTCGGGAAGAAGCCAGCAAAGACAAAAGGTTTAACCTGTTGATATCCCTCGAGCGGTTCAGTGCTCGGAGCAACTTGAGTGGTAACGGTATCACCAACTCGGGCCTCGCTCACGGATTTAAGGTTGGTCACAATGTAGCCGATTTGACCGGTATCAAGGTGATTCACGGGCGTTTGCGACGGTTTAAAAACGCCGCTTTCAATGGCCAAGCCGGATTGTTTACTCCCCATAAGGGTAATATTATCGCCTTTTTTAAGCTGCCCATCAACCACGCGCAGGAACAAGATAACGCCTCGATAGGAATCATATACCGAGTCAAAGACCAGAGCCCGCAATGGTTTTTGTGGATCACCGCTGGGTGCAGGCACTTTGGCAATAACTTCGTCAAGTAACTCTGGAACACCCTTGCCCTCTTTAGCAGAAACTTTAAGGATAGAATCCGGATCACAGCCAAGCAGATTAGAAACTTCACCGGCAACACGTTCCGGGTCGGCAGCTGGTAAGTCGATCTTGTTGAGTACGGGGATGATTTCTAGCCCGGCTTCAATGGCCAAGTAGACATTGGCGAGCGTTTGAGCCTGGATGCCCTGGCTAGCGTCAACCACCAGGATGGCTCCTTCGCAAGCAGCCAAACTACGCGACACTTCATAACTAAAGTCGACGTGGCCAGGAGTGTCGATAAGGTTAAGCTGGTGTTCCTTCCACCGCATCTGTACAGGTTGCAGTTTAATGGTAATCCCCTTCTCGCGCTCCAGATCCATGGAGTCCAAAAGCTGCTCCTGCATATCGCGCTTGGTAACGGTACCGGTTAGCTCCAACATACGATCGGCCAAGGTGCTTTTACCATGGTCAATGTGCGCAATAATACAAAAATTTCGGATGGTCGATTGGTTCATAGGCCTTACGTAAGGTTAAGTGGTCGCAGTATGATGTCGACGATGCGATGCACCATAGTTTTGGCTTCTTTAAGCCGCATTAGATAGCATGGTATCAGATAAGCAGCTGCTGCCACAAGCATAATGACTATGAATTTTGGCGCAATCGTTGCAAATCCCAGATCCTGAGAATACAGTGGCAGTGCCGTGCGGACCATATAGCGCACCGCCACCGCCATAATACCGCCGGCAATAATCATCCGCACTAAACTAATAAAAATACTTTTTTCACCAATATTACCCAGTCGCTTGCGTAGTATTGCCATGAGTATAAGGGTTTCTAGGGTAGCCACCAAAGAGGCCGAGGCAGCCAAGCCGGTAATACCCATACGCTGCGAAAGATGATAGCTCAAAAAGATATTAAGCCCGACACTAGCAATCGAGATCAACAATGGTGTCTTGGTGTCTTGCATGGCGTAGAATACACGACTCACCAGGAAGAAGAGGCTCGTAAAGACGATGGAGGCGGCGAACCAGCCCAGAGCATTAGCCGTATCAATATCACCAAAGCCATACAGCAGGCGCACGATGTACCCTCGAGCCACAATCGACATAATGGCAGCCGGTATCGACAAGAACAATATGAGTCGCGCAGTATGCACAAAACTCTCGATTAGCTTGGTTTTAGATTTATCGGCCGATTGCTCGGCAAGCCGCGGAAAGACAGCCGTAGTGATGGCCGCACCAATCAGCGATAACGGAACGTTGCGCAGGTTATTGGCGTAGGTAAAGCTGGTAATCGAACCGGCCGCCAGGGCTGAGCCGATAGATTTTTCGACGGCGTAGTTAATTTGGTCAATTCCCTGATCGATAGCTCGTGGCACAATCAGTTTAAGCGTGCGTCGCACCCCTTTGAGCTTAAAGGTAATAATTGGTCGCCACTTGTAGCCCAGGCCCGAGAGCCCAAAGAACTGCATAGTAGCCTGCAACAAGGTACCCAACACTACACCCCAAGCTACACCGTATATGCCGTACTTACCCGCAAAGAACATGATGCCAATAATAATACCAACGTTATAAAATACCGAGGCGACCGAATACAGTACAAAACGGTGATGAGCCTGCTGGATACTCCCCCACACGCTACTAATAGCAAAGAGCGTAGGCGTAATGAGCATAATACGCGTTAAGTTGACGGTCAGCTCTAGCGTCTCCTGATTAAAACCATGGAAAAGCAGCTTGGTAATCGGCACGGCAAAAATCTGCACAATAACGGCCAGAGCAATGGTTCCAACCACCAGAATATTCAGCAAGCTGGCAGCAATGTCCCAAGCCAGCTTTTTGTCATCTTTTTTGAGGTACTCACTAAAGACAGGAATAAACGCCACCGCAAAGGCACCAGAAACAAGAAGCGTGAAGAGTAAGTCCGGTAAGGTAAATGCGGCGTTATAAGCATCCAGAGCCATGCCCTTACCAAAAGTAGAGATCAATAAACGGTCACGGAACAAGCCGAGCAACCGACTCATCATATACGATGCGGAAATAATAGCCGCCGAGAGGCCGACGGTGGTCTGGACATTGGCTTTTTTGAGTAGCTTATTCACTTAGACCATTATAGCAAGCTAGGGCTTGATGGTCGACTGAGTCAAAGTGGCTTCAAACTCTGGCTGATACTTAGTATTCTCGGTGGTAAAGACCACTGTTTTGTCGCGAACCGGCACTAATACCGCAATACCACTTTTACCCTGCTTAAACTCGCCTTCGTAGCGCGCGCCATCGATGCCCGAAACTTTAATTGCTGAAGTCTTGGCTTTTTTATTCTTTACTTGCTGATCATATTGAGCGCGGACATTTGAGTAAGAGCTATTAACAAGCATTACTCTCAGAGCGTAATTAACGGTATTGTTTGGGAGAATCTTAATAAACTCTGGATTAGCAATAAGCTCCACTTGATTTGTGCTCGTTTGGTTTTCGGCCACCGACGAACTCCAGGACTTTGGGAATTTAATGGTAAACTCACCAAAAGCCGTTGGTGCCGTGTAAGCTCGGTAGGGATTCTGCTCAGCCTGTTTAGCCGCGGCGGCGTCGGTCTCTTTTTGCGTCTTAGCGCCGGCTTCCTTACCTAAATTGTAAGCAGTCGCCGTTTTGGCGTTTAAGTTTTTGGTAGCATTTTGCGCCTTCATGTAGCTATTGATGAATAAGCCGGCAAAAATCAGGACAAAAATACCAAGCACTGCCAAGGCTACGACTAGGAGATTTACTTCGCCACGCTGTGAGGGGGTAAGGCGCTTATGCTTCATAGTCTTATTGTAACGTATTCGAGCTCTGTAAACTAGATCTTCTTGGGCATGGTCGTGCCCTTAAGAATGTCATTAACGCGCGTCTCGTCGAGTGTTTCTTCTTTGAGCAAGGCTTCTGCCAAGGCATCCAGCAATTTGCGATTTTGAGTGAGCACGGCTTTTGAGCGCTTAGCGGCCTCATCCAGGATCCTGCCAATTTCGTGATCAATCTTTTTGGCCGTTTCTTCGCTGTAACTCTTAGTGCTAGCAAAGTCACGATCGAGCAAAATACCATTGTCGTCACCAGCCAGGAATAGGTTGGGTAAGCTCTCGCTAAAGCCATACTTAATTACCATATCACGAGCCATAGCCGTGGCAGTACGAATATCACTGCTGGCACCAGTAGTCACGTGCTCGGGTCCAAAGACGATTTCTTCGGCAATACGGCCACCAAGCGCTTGGGCTAAGCCGTCATGGAATTCAGCAAGACCTTTATATGCACGGTCTTCGGTAGGTAGACTCCAGGTAACACCACCGGCGTTTCCGCGCGACACAATGGTGACCTTATGGATAGGATCGGCAAATTCCAGTACATGGCCAACCAGGGCGTGTCCACCTTCATGGTAGGCCGTAATCTTTTTGTCATGCTCGGTCATCACACTACTCTTGCGCTCTGGGCCAATGGCGACCTTCTCGAAGGCATCATCCAGGTCTTTATTGGTAATGGATTTGCGATCAGCGCGTGCTGCTAAAATAGCAGCTTCATTAATGACGTTAGCTAAATCAGCGCCACTCATGCCAGCTGTTTTCTTGGCTAGACTATCGAGCTTAAGATCCTTAGCGGTAGGCTTATTCTTAATATGGGTCTCGAGGATTGCCAGACGATCTTTTCGCTCCGGCAGAGGCATGGTAACTTGGCGGTCAAAACGGCCTGGTCGACGCAAAGCTGGATCAAGCACATCTGGTCGGTTCGTGGCGGCCATTACAATTACATTGGTACCCTGTTCAAAGCCGTCCATCTCTACCAAAATCTGGTTAAGGGTTTGTTCGCGCTCATCGTGACCACCGCCCATACCGCTACCACGACGTCGACCGACGGCATCAATCTCGTCGATAAAGATAATACATGGCGCATTCTTTTTAGCTTTACTAAATAGATCACGCACACGGCTGGCACCGACACCGACAAACATTTCTACAAACTCTGAACCAGAGATGGAGAAGAATGGCACGTCAGCCTCACCAGCCACGGCGCGGGCCATCATTGTTTTACCCGTACCTGGGCTACCAATCATCAGTACGCCCTTGGGAATCTTGGCGCCGAGGGCTTCAAACTTTTTAGGGAATTTAAGAAACTCTACAACTTCAGTCAGCTCCTGCTTAGCTTCTTCGCTACCGGCAATATCTTTAAATAATACCGTCTTTTTATCGGCGCCAAATAAACGAGCTCGGCTCTTACCAAAGCTCATGGCCTGATTATTGCTACCTTGCGCCTGACGGGTCATGAAGAAGAATAGAGCGAAGATGGCGAGTAGCGGAATGACCGTTAGAGCGATGTTGAGCCACTGTGTACTACTCTCATCAACTGGCTTAGGCTCAATGGTCACCTTAGCGGAATCAATACCATAATCTTTAAGATTGGCTGAGGTTTCCTTATAGGCTATCTGCTGCGGGGCTTTGTCATCCTTGAGAGTAACAGTGACTTTATCGCCCTCGACTTGAATCTTTTCGACATTACCGGCGGCAACTTCTTCGCTAACCTTAGAAATCGAGACATTCTCGGTCTTAGGCTTTTTTGCGCCATTTACCATAAAAACAGCGGCCAACAACAAAATGATAATCAAAATGATGATGTTGCGGGTGTTTTTATTCATATTCATATTCTTCGTTTGCATGTATGCTCCAAGTTACTGTATCTCTATAATTATACCTGCCGCGCCCTCATAAGAGAAGGAACTTTTCGTGGCATCGAGCAAAATATGGCGAGCCAGACTGGCAATCTGGGGCTGGCTCAGCTCAAGTGTTGGATCTATTTGCCGAATGACGTATGCCAGCAACACCTCAAGTTCGCGAAGGCCGAGCTTACTAAGATCTGCTCGACGCAGTTCGGCTCTTTTGTTTTTAACCGACACTAAACCTTTTAGTTCAGTATCAATGGCTTTATTAAGACCCTGCAGCTCTTCAAGATACTTCCTATATGTTTGCGCATCAATGCGCGGAATAACTTCGTGGCGGATTTTATTGCGAGTATACGCCACACTTGTATTGGTGGAGTCTTCGCGCCAGGTAAACTGATTAGCTTTAGCATAATCGAGTAATTCTGATTTTCGTACATTTAGTAAGGGACGGATAATGCCTTCACGGCTCATACCACCGGCAGCCCCATATCGATCGGTTCCGCGCTTAACATTCATGATGCTGGTTTCCAGCACATCGTCGGCATGATGAGCGGTCAAAATGGCTTTGGCGTCTTGATCACGCATTTGAGCAAAGAGAAAATCGTAACGAGCTGTTCGTAGCTCCTCCTCCGATGCATTTCTACCTAGGTTTAACAATGTTATAACAAAGTTAAACTTGTATTTTTCAGAAAACTTCCGAACCAGCTCAGCATCTTTGTCTGAATCAGAACGGATACCGTGATCTACATGCGCTACAATTAGCTCATAGCCGCCATGTTTTGTCAGCATACTTAATAAACACACCGAATCAACCCCACCACTCACCGCTACAATGTATTTGCCGGGTTCTGGCCAATTAATCTTCATAGTCAAAGTCTAGTCATAAATGGTGGCTACGGCAAGATTCGAACTTGCGACCAAAAGCTTATGAGTC
>CAZPDI010000034.1:0-7214 GCA_964585425.1 uncultured Candidatus Saccharibacteria bacterium
CCCACGAACTGGCTCACCAGTGGTTTGGGAATCTGGTAACCATGGGATGGTGGACTGATTTATGGCTCAACGAGGGCTTTGCTAGCTGGGTCGAGTACTTAGCAGTTGATTATTTGTTCCCGGAATGGAATATGTGGACGCAATTTGTAACCGATGACTATGCTCATGCCCGTGATCTAGATGCGCTCGACAATACTCATCCGATCGAAGTTGAGGTACATCACCCACGCGAGATCGATGAGATCTTTGATGCCATTAGTTATCAAAAAGGTGCGAGCGTCATCCGGATGCTGCATGAATATCTTGGCGAAGCCGACTTTAAGAAAGGACTTCATGATTACCTAACGAAGCATAGTTATGGTAACGCAGCTACCGCTGATTTGTGGGAGGCGCTCGAGCAAGCTTCCAGCAAACCGGTCAGCAAAATAATGGGCGCGTGGACGAGCCTGCCAGGGCACCCAGTCGTGAACTTTGATTTTAACAAAGAGCACACAACCATTACGCAATCTCGGTACTTTGCCGATCCGCGAGCCAAAGCCGACACCGCCACGTGGCCCATCCCACTCGATATCCAGCATGGTCTGCTTATGGAGGATGCGAAATTGATTTTTAATGCTGGCGTTAAAAATGATTTTAAGCCCAACCGCGGACAGACCGGCTTCTACGTAGTTGGCTACACCGAGGAATGGCTCAAGAACCTCTCGCCTCAATTAAGTTCGCCTGATTTCCCGGTAGTTGATAAGTTTGGCGTGCTGAGCGACACCTTTGATCTGATTAAGTCTGGTAGGTTACGCAGCGTTGCCGGCCTGGAGCTGGTGGCCAACCTCCAAAACGAAACCAATCTAGCCGTTTGGGACGGCATGTTGGACGGTCTTGGCAATATAATGAGTATTGCCGATGACGAGACCATGGATGAGCTTGAGAAGTTTGGATCATGGCTGACCAAACCCCGCTTTGAACAACTGGGCTGGGAACCTATATATGGCGAGTCGCACTTTGATGCCCTGTTACGACCCCGCCTCATAGGCTTGGTTGGTCGTGGTGACGAAGCTACTCTTGCAAAAGCCCGCGAACTTTTTGCGGCTGGCGAGATTCATGCCGACATTCGTGGCGCAGTCTACGCCCTAGTCGCCCGCTACGGCGACGAAACCACCTACGAACGCCTTTACGCTATGTATAAAGCCACGGACGATCAAGAAGAACAAGGTCGTATAACTCGAGCCATGGCGCAATTTAAACAACCGGAATTAGCTCGACGTACGCTCGAGTTTGGATTAAGTGACGAGGTTCGAGCCGCCGATAGCATTCGCCCAGTATTGGGAGTTGTGCTTAATCGATATACTAGTGAACTTGGTTGGCATTTCATCCAGGACAACTGGGAAACCATCGCCCAGCGCTATGGCCAAGGTGGACACCTACTCACCTACTTTGTTGATGCCATTGGCGGTGCCTTTGCTACCCAAGATAAAGCTGATGAAGTTAAAGAGTTCTTTACTACCCACCAAGCCAAGGGCGTGGAACGTAAAGTTAAACAAGCTATTGAACGCATTGAGCTCAAAGCCGCTTGGCAAGAACGCGATTTAGAGGCAATTAAAGACTATTTAGCTAAACGTTAACAGACTCGGTGCCCAACAGTTCATGTAGTTGCGATTTTAGCTCGTCGGTCACATTAACTCGATACGGTAGCCTTAGCTTTTTGGGCGGATTACTGGCGATATCCAAATAGGCCTCTTGGTTGCCTGGAGAATTCGTAAGCAATTTGCGAATCTTCATCAGTAGTTCGGTATCAGTAAGATTTTGAATTTTAAGAATAAGATCGGCACCACTGGAGGGCTTCTCGACCTTCTTCTTCATCGGTTTGTGGCCTTTGGCGCGATCATAATCGATGAGCGTGGCGGTATCCACCATAAGCTTGAGGTCACTCGTCATGCGACCGTCACGATCTTTAAAGCTCACCTTGCCGCTGACGGCGATGATTTTGTCGGGCTCCCACAAGTCAACGGCCGCTTCGTAGGCTTTAGGAAAAACCACCAACTCTAGCGAACCTGTTTTATCTTCCAGCTGCACAAAAGCCATGGATTTGCCGCTCTTAGTTACGATCTTACGACTGGCAATAATCATCCCACCCACGCGAGCCACCCGTCCCTCGTGACGCTGCTCGATACCAGCCACCGGATTCATAGTGTCGGTAATATAGGCCTCATAATCATCCAGCGGGTGACTGGAAAGATACAGGCCAAGTAGCTCTTTTTCCCAACCTAAACGTTCACGAACATCCGGAGCAATCGGCATCTCCTCGATTGTCAGCTTAGCAGTGACGGTTTCGGCCATACCCAGCTCACCAAAAATATCAATCTGGCCACTAGCCACCCGTTTTTGATGATCTTGCGCAAAGGCGGTAAGTGCCTCCACGTTAGCCAAGAGTGTTTCGCGACTTCCATACCGGTCAAAAGCTCCGCATTTAATAAGACTTTCCCAGACTTTTTTATTTACATCACTGGCGGGTACCCGCTTGCAGAAATCCTCCAGGCTTTTGAATTCACCACCAGCTTCGCGAGCGGATAAGATGGCCGCGATGGGGCCTTCACCAACATTCTTTACGGCTAGCAGTCCAAAACGAATTTGTTTCTTGCCCTTTACGACAGCAAATTCCAAATAGCTTTCGTTAATATCCGGTGGCAACACTTCGATACCCATCTTACGACACTCGGCCACCTCAATGGCAATGCGCTCGATGTTATCGTGATCGCTGGTCATGAGCGCGGCCATATAGGCATCGGGGTAATGAGCCTTGAGGTAGGCGGTTTGGTAGGCAATTAGACCGTAACATGCCGCGTGTGATTTGTTAAAACAATACGCCGCAAAATCTTCCAATGCCATCCAAAACTCTTCGGTCTTGGCCCGATCGGCCCCACTCACCTTTACCGCACCTTCGATGAAGTCGGTCTTCATTTTAGCCATAACGCTCACCTGCTTTTTACCAATAGCCTTGCGCAGGGTGTCGGCCTGGCCACCAGTAAAGCCACACATTTCTTTAGCAATCTGCATAACTTGCTCTTGATAAACCAGCACGCCATACGTACTCTTGAGCGAGTTCTCCATGGCCGGATGCGTATAGGTAATCTCAGTGCGGCCGTGTTTGCGATTAATAAAGTCGTCGATCCACTGCATTGGGCCAGGACGATACAACGCCACCATGGCCACGATATCATCAAAAGCATCGGGTTTAAGGTCCCGAATATAGCGCTTCATGCCAGCCGATTCTAACTGAAAGACACCCGTGGTATCACCGCTGGAGAGCAACTTAAACGTCTTGGCATCGTCCAGGGGTATAGTCGAGATATCAATATCAGTATCGTACACCTTGCGGATAATACGAAGTGCATTATTAATAATCGTAAGGTTGGAAAGTCCCAGAAAATCCATTTTGAGCAAACCCAGCTCTTCAACCGGACCCATAGAATATTGCGTACTAATACCGCCTTTTTGAGCTCGTTGTAATGGCGTATATTTTACGATCTCTTCTGGCGCGATCACCACGCCAGCAGCATGCACGCCATTATTTCGAATCGTACCTTCGAGCTTCATGGCCTGATCAATCAGGCGTTTGGCGCGCTCATTGCTTTGGTATTCTTTGCGCAGATCAGGATCTTCTTTAATACTCACGGATAACGAAATATGGCGCCCTTGCACGGGTGGCGGAATAAGCTTGGCAATAGTATCAACCTCGCCGTAGGACATACCCAATACGCGCCCAGTATCACGCACGGCGTTACGAGCGGCCATGGTACCAAACGTAATAATCTGGGCGACTCGTTCTTGACCATATTTTTCGGTCACGTACTCAATAACTTCGCCGCGACGGCTGTCTTGAATATCGATATCAATATCTGGCATGCTCACGCGGTCTGGATTAAGAAAGCGCTCAAACAGTAAGTCGTATTTAAGCGGATCAAGGTCGGTAATGTTCATGGCGTAGGCAATGATTGAACCAGCCGCACTACCACGGCCTGGACCAAAGATAATGTCCTGATCTTTGCCCCACTGAATAAAGTCGGAGACAATAAGGAAGTAACCTTCGTACCCCATACCTTCGAGCACACCCAGCTCATAATCGGCACGTTCGATCACTGCTGGCGTGGCCAGTTTACGAGCCTCGGCCACAGTCAGCTTTTGGGATTCTTGGCGAGTTTTGCCGCAATACCTCCAAGCTATTCCCTGCCAGGCTAGTTGATGTAAATATTCACGCTCGCTTTGTCCCTCGGGCGTCTCGAAGGTTGGGATAAGAATCTTACCAAGCTCGATCTCGACATCACAACGATTGGCGATCTCTCGGGTATTGGTCAGCACTTCGGGCAAGTCCTTCCAGCGCTCGGCCACATCTTTAGGGTCGCTCAGGTACAGCGACATGTCCATAGTCATACGGTTACTATCCGCTAACTGACGGCCGGTCTGCACACACAGCAAAATCTCGTGGGCCTCTCGATCTTCGGGATTACAGTAATGACTATCGGCGGTCACCACCATTTTGACGCCCGTCTTTTTGCTTAACTCACGCTTGGCATCGTTAATCTGCTTCTGCACCGGCCAAACATGCTCGTGATCCTGTAGTTCGAGGTAATAGTTATCGGGCCCGAGTAGCTCCTGATACCAACGCACCACGTTTTCGGCCTCAGCCATATTACCGGATCGGATATGTTCGGCAACTTCACCACCAGCACAACCACTGAGCATAATAATGCCCTCTTTATACTTGGCGAGTAATTCCCTATCAATGCGTGGCTTGTAATAAAAACCATCAAGCTGAGCAATGGTCACTAAACGCATAATGTTTTGATACCCGGTATAATTTTCGGCCAGCAAAATAAGATGATATGGATTCGCATCAATCTTGCCATTTTTGTCCAGGTGACCCCGCGGCGCCATATAGGCCTCGACGCCAATAATAGGCTTAATATCGCGTTTTTTTGCTTCTTTATAAAACTCGATGGTACCGCTTAACGTGCCGTGATCAGTTAAAGCCACGGATGTCATTCCCAGCTCTTGGATACGATCGAGCATCTGCGGAACTTTTTGCAGTCCATCGAGCAAACTATAGTGACTATGATTGTGCAAGTGCACAAAGTCAGTGGCTTTTGTTTTCCCCTCAGTCATGTATCCATTATAGCATTGATGCTACATGGATTTTATTTACCAGCACTCAGCTGATTAGCAATATTTATGAAGAATTGCCCAATGCCAGGCAATGCGCCAAGCGCGCTCAAAATACCAATTAAGATTGCAATGCCAAGCGTGGCGCCGATTACACCAGCAATACCGCCAAAGAAACCACGGATTACCGATATCTTGATGCGCTGTGGCCAAGCAGGTTGCAACACGGCATAGTTTTCGTCCAGCATGCCCTGGAACTGTTTGCCAAGCTTAATGTAGTCTTTATCTTCGAGGTTTTGAGCCATTGCTACTTAATGCTGGAGGCTTTGTCTTTAGCGCTAGCGGCCAACTTTTTAGTCATGGTTTCGATTTCGGCAATAACTTCGGATGCCGACTTAGTGAGCATCTTAGCGTTATCAATGATTTCTGACTTAGCATCACCAGCGACTTCAGCCATATTGCGAGCAGCAACCTTTAAGTCATCGCCCAGGGCCTCGGCTTTTTTAATGAGCTCTTTAGCCTCGGTAGCGGCCTCGCCCTTAAGGTCCTTGCTCAACTCTTTGAGCTTAGCCAGCTTCTTATCGACGTCACCACGCACCAGAGTAAGTTTACTCATTACCTCGGCGCTCACATCCTTGGCTTTGTTAGCGATGTCGGCACGGGTCTCTTTGCCGCTTTTTGGAGCAAATAATAATGCGCTAATACCAGCAATGATACCGCCAATAATTGCACCCTTTAAAAACCCCTTGTTTTCATGATCTGCCATCTGAACCTCCTTACTTCTTCTTTTTACTGATTAAATTCATAACAAACTTAACGGCGCCGGCAGTAATAATAGGCCGGACTTTATCCGTTACCGAATCGATGGTACTCGAAATGTCCTCAACCCCCTCCTCGATCTTGGAACTGATGTTACGAACAGACTTGAGGATCTTAATTACCAAGCTGATAGCTATGATCGACAGCACCAACAAGGTAGCGTAACTAATGGTCAGGATAATGAGCAGAATGTTTTGGGTTTGGGTCATAACTACTTCCTTTTACACTTTAATTATACTCCAATTAGTATTCTTGAATAGCGTTTGGAATATATTGAATAGTATTACCAGTTACACCAATTACGTCAATCTGAATTCCCACGGGTGCACCACGCAGCATCAGCCAGCGTTTGGTGGCATGAATCAATTGCCGTTGTTTAGCAGGAGTTATAGAATCGATGCCATCCCCGTTATGAGCTGTTTTGCGATAACGAACTTCGACAATATGAATCACGCCCTGGTTATCACGAGCCACAATGTCGATTTCGCACCATTTGGTGCGCCAATTCTGTTCAATAATATACAAGCCTAGATTTTCGAGGTAGGTAGCGGCGGCACGTTCGTAACTGGATCCTATCGCCGTGGTGTTCATGTATCAATTATAATACGCCGGCAAAACTTTTGCGGTGTTGCGGCGTAACTCCATGTTCGGTCAGTGCCAGTTTATGCTTAGCAGTGCCATAACCGACATGCGACTCAAAACCATAAGCCGGATGAGCACGAGCAACAAGCTCCATGTAATTATCGCGTGCACATTTAGCGATGATGCTGGCTGCTGCCACACACGACTCTGTGGCATCTGCACCGATATAGGCTTTGGATCGATATTCAGTATCGTCAAGGTAGTTTTGATTGCCATCAAGGATGACAAAATCGGGTTGCAGAGAGAGCTGCCGTAATGCCCTGAGACCCGATTCTTTAACTGCCCAACTCAATCCGTGCTCATCGACTTCATTGGCCCCTACCCAGCCAATACCAATGACTTTTGATTGCTGCTTAATTGCCACTGCGACTCGATCACGCTGCTTCTTACTAAGCTTCTTACTGTCACGCAGTAACGGAATTTCTATTTCTTCTCCTAATATCACTACTGCAGCTACAACTGGTCCTGCTAGGCATCCGCGACCAACCTCATCGACACCGGCAATGAGCTTATATTCATTCATTAAGGTATTTTCAATGGTGCGAGTCGGCTTAATCATACATTTAGTATATCAGTGACGGTGACGCCCGTTGAAAAAAATC
>CAZPDI010000035.1:0-6467 GCA_964585425.1 uncultured Candidatus Saccharibacteria bacterium
GATCTTAACGATCTCTATCGCCGCGTCATCAACCGTAACAACCGCTTAAAGCGCCTGATTAACCTCGGTGCTCCAGAAGTAATCTGCCGTAACGAAAAGCGCATGCTCCAAGAAGCTGTTGACGCCCTGATCGACAACAACGCTCGTCGTGAGCGTGCTGTATCGAGCGTCGGTAGCCGCCGCAAGCTCAAGAGCATTAGTGACATGCTCAAGGGTAAGCAAGGTCGATTCCGTCAAAACCTTCTTGGTAAGCGTGTTGACTACTCGGGCCGCTCGGTAATTGTTGCTGGTCCAGAACTTAAGCTTTACCAGTGTGGTCTACCTAAGATGATGGCCCTTGAGCTGTTCAAGCCATTCATTATTGGCCGCCTCATCGAGCTCGAACTCGCCCATAACGTTAAGAGCGCTAGCCGCATGATCGAACGTGGCCGTAACGAAGTCTGGGATGCTCTCGAAGAAATCATTGCTGATAAGTATGTCCTCCTCAACCGCGCCCCAACCCTGCACCGTCTCGGTATCCAGGCCTTCCAGCCTAAGCTGATCGAAGGTAAGGCTATCCAGCTGCACCCACTCGTTTGTACGGCCTTTAACGCTGACTTTGATGGTGACCAGATGGCCGTCCACGTTCCTCTCAGCAATGCTGCTCAGCGTGAAGCTCGTGAGCTGATGCTCGCCACTAAGAACCTGCTTAAGCCTGCTGATGGTGCCGTAGTAGTTAACCCAAGCCAAGATATTGTGCTCGGTTGTTACTACATGACCCACATGATCGGTGACGCCGAAGCTCGCCCGGCTAAGTACTTTAGCGACAAGAACGAAGCCATCTACAACTACGAAAATGGTACGGTAAAACTCCAAACCAAGATCGGCGTTCGTATTGATGGCGAAATCGTCGAAACCAACATTGGCCGTATTTTGTTTAACGAAATCCTGCCTGAAGGTGCCGACTTCCATAACGAAACCATGACCAAGAAGAAGTTGCAGCAATTGATCGCCAAAGTCTTTGCCGGCTATGGTAGCGAAGCAACTGCCGAGATGGTCGACAAAATGAAGGATCTGGGATTCCGCCACGCCACCCGCAGTGGTCTGAGTGTAGGACTTGACGACTTCGTCATCCCGGCTAAGAAGAGCGAAATGATCGCCACCGGCGAAGAGCGTGCCATTGCCGTCAGTAAGCAATACGAACAAGGGTTCGTAACCGACGATGAGCGCTATGAGCGTACGGTTGCCATTTGGAAGGAAGTCAATGAGCAGATTATTAGCTCACTCGATGCCGACCTTAAGGGCAAGACCACCTCAACCAACATCTTTGTTGACTCTGGCGCTCGTGGTGACCTGAGCCAAGTTAATCAGATCGCTGGTATGCTCGGTCTGGTGGCCGACCCTGCTGGTCGCACCATTGAGCTGCCTATTAAGAGTAACTATAAAGAAGGCTTCTCGGTTCTCGAATACTTTAACTCGACTCACGGTGCCCGTAAGGGTCTGACCGATACTGCTCTTAAGACAGCTGAGTCAGGTTACCTGACTCGTCGTCTGGTAGACGTTGCACAGGACGTGATCGTCACCGAAGAAGATTGTGGTGACCACGAAGGTACCGCCATTAACCGTAGTGAGTCAGAACGAATTGGCGAAAGTTACGCCTACCGACTCAGTGGTCGTGTGGCAGCTAAGGCCGTTAAACTCGACGGTAAGACTATCGTTAAGGCCGGTGCTTTAATTAGCCCGGAGGTCGCTGATCAAATCGTGGCCAGCGACATCGAGACGGTCTATATCCGTACCGCCTTGGCCTGTAAAACACTCTGGGGCATTTGCCGCAGCTGTTACGGTACCGACTTGGCTCGTGGCCGCATGATCGAACTGGGTGAACCAGTCGGCGTTATTGCTGCACAGAGTATTGGTGAGCCTGGTACGCAGTTGACCATGAAGACCTTCCATAAGGGTGGTGTCGCCGGTGAAGATATTACCACCGGTCTGCCGCGTATCGAAGAAATCTTTGAAGCTCGCAATCCAAAGGGGCCAGCAATTCTGGCCGAGATGGATGGTACTGTATCAGTCACCGCCGCAACAGGTAAGAACATTGTTAAGATTCAGCCTACCAACCAAAAAGTCACCGAGTATGAGCTTGGCGAACGTAAAGCTAGCGTCAAAACTGGCACCAAGGTAGTAGTTGGCGATATTTTAGCCGCCGACGAAAAAGGTAAACACGCTCTCAAGGCTAAGGCCGAAGGGACTGTTCAGGTTAAAGCCGACAAGATCCTGCTAACGCATAGTGCCGGTGGTGAGCGCGAGTACAATGTGCCTCACTATCAAGGTCTATTGGTTAAAGATGGTGACCTGGTTACTACCGGTCAGCGCATCACCGAAGGTTCGGTCAACCTGCAAGACATGATGAACTTGCAAAACGAAGAAGCCGTACAGCAGTACGTCATCTCCGAAGTTCAGAGCATTTACGCCAGCCAAGGCCAGCCAATTAGCGATAAACACATCGAAATCATTGTTCGCCAGATGCTCAGCCGCGTCATGATCGAAGAGCCGGGTGACACCCTGTTTGTTACTGGTGACATCGTCAGTCGTATGGCAGTTGTCGAAGAAAACGCTAAGCTCGTAGCTGATGGCAAACAAGCCGCTACCTACGAACAGCTGCTACTCGGCGTAACTAAGATTTCCACCTCGAGTGACTCATTCCTGAGTGCCGCATCCTTCCAGGACACCACTCGTGTGCTGATTGCAGCTGCCATCCGTGGTAAGCTCGATCACCTTCGTGGCCTCAAAGAGAACGTCATTATTGGTCGCCTAATTCCTGTCGGTACCGGTTTTGGTGATCGCGTGAAGGACTTCTTGAGCGAAGACGAACCTAAGCCAGTAGTCGACGATGAAGTTGTTGGCGAAGTAGAAGAATTGACTAACGCAGAACAATCTGCTTAAATAGAGATCATATGCCAACAATCAACCAACTCATCCGAAAACCTCGTAAAACCTTTAAACGCAAGACTGGTACGCCAGCTCTTGGTAAGACACTCAACGCTCTTAAGGGTCACAGCTATGAGCTGAACTCGCCCCTAAAGCGTGGTGTCTGCGTAAAGGTGTTTACCCAAACTCCTCGTAAGCCTAACTCGGCCTTGCGTAAGGTTGCCCGTGTGCGCCTTACTAACGGCATGGAAGTAACTGCTTACATTCCTGGTATTGGTCACAATCTCCAAGAGCACAGCGTCGTCCTCATTCGTGGTGGCCGCGTCAAGGATCTTGGTGGTGTACGTTACCACATTGTTCGTGGTGCCCTTGATACCGCTGGTGCTGCCAACCGCAAGCAAGGCCGCAGCAAGTACGGTGCCAAGAAGGAAAAGAAGTAAATCAATTAAGCAAGCTGGCGTCGTAAGACCAGCCAGCAGTAACTCTTGAAAGGAGTGAAGCATGCCACGTAAAAAAACTAAATCGTTCCGCCGCCATATTGAACCTGATGTACGCTATAACAACGTACTGGTTAATAAGATGATCAACAAGATCATGAAGGACGGTAAGAAGCGACTAGCTGAAAGTCTGATGTACTCAGCCATGGAGCAAATCGAGACCAAGAGCAAGCAAGACCCCGTAGTGGTATTTGAAGCAGCGGTTAAAAATGTTGCTCCGCTGGTGCAGGTAAAAGCTCGCCGTATTGGTGGTACTACCTATCAGGTGCCTATCGAAGTTCGTGGTGATCGCAAGATTCACCTGGCTTTGACCTGGATCTTGATCGCAGCTCGCAGCAAAAAGGGTAAGTCGTTCGACGTCCTCCTGGCCGATGAATTGTTAAATGCCTTTAACAATACCGGTGACGCTATTAAGAAGCGTGAAGATACTCATAAGATGGCCGAAGCCAATAAAGCCTTTGCTCACTTCGCCCGCTACTAAATAAAAAGCTCATAAACGAATGTGCCGCCCCCGAAGGGGCGGCTTTCGTGTTCCGAGACTGAAGCCTCAGAATCGTTCAGGACGTGTCTTTGACATGGTCCAGTTTGTCGAGGAGGAGACAGCCTTTGGCAAGTCCCAGGATGACAAGGAAAGAGATGATGATCATCACTTCCTTCCGGCGAGGTGCATCAGCTGATCGTGAGCTTCCTGGCCGACGGCCAGACCTGCGCCGAGGACGAACATGCCCATGGCCGGGAGGATCATCAACGGGCTCAAGATGATGAGCAGCGGAGAGGTGTCAGCAAGTATCTCATCGCCTTCATCCAGAACCATCACCGCCCTCCAGTCGTGGAGTATCGGGCAGGATCACGAGCATCCATCGCCCCGCCAGCTCCTTGGGCGCAGTAGCGAACCACGGCGATGATTGCCGCAGCGCCACCAATGACCAGTAGCTTCCGCATGACGTAGCCTTTCTTGTTGAGAACAAACGTCTCCTTGTTTATACCTAGAGGAGTGGGGGTTGTCAATTTAATGATGTTTTTATTAATGCGATTTTGTTGCAATAAGGTAGCACTAATGCCACAAAGTCGCATTAAGCAAAAAGTACTTTTTTGAAGACCGGCACCGCTTTGCCTCAAGCGGCCCAGATAGTTGCTTAAACCACTGATATAAGGTAAGATTAAACAAACGCACATCTGTGCTATTTTTAATGTTTGAACGTAAAGGATACTAAATTATATGGCCCGTGAATACTCCCTAGAAAATACTCGTAACATCGGTATTATTGCCCACATCGATGCTGGTAAAACAACTACTACCGAAGCAATTTTGTACCGCACTGGTGTCGTGCATAAAATCGGTGAAGTTCACCAGGGTGAAGCCACCATGGACTGGATGGAGCAAGAGCGTGAACGCGGTATTACCATTACCTCGGCCGCTACGACTTGCTTCTGGGATGGTAAGCGCATCAACATTATTGATACGCCGGGCCACATCGACTTCACCGTTGAGGTTGAGCGTTCACTCCGTGTCCTCGATGGCGCCGTAACCGTCTTTGACGGCAAGATGGGTGTTGAGCCGCAGTCCGAAACCGTTTGGCGCCAAGCCGATAAGTACGGCGTGCCTCGTATCTGTTTTGTAAACAAGATTAACCAAACCGGCGGTGACTTTTACAAGAGCCTCGAAAGTATTCACGAGCGTCTGAGCAAACATGCCTACCCAATTCATCTGCCAATTGGTTTCGAGCAAGGAATTAACGGTATTGTCGACCTTGTAACCATGAAGGCCTACACCTACACCAACTACACCGACAAAGAACTTGTTGAAACCGAAGTACCCGAAGATATGAAGGAGAAGGCCGAACGCTACCGACAGCACCTGATCGAAGCCGCCGTCGAAGCCGATGACGCCATCATGGAGAAGTACCTGGAAGGTACCGAGCTTACTGAGGAAGAGATCAAGTCGGTTATCCGTAAGAGTGTTCTTAGTGGTCAATTCTACGCCGTAAGTGGTGGTGATGGACGCGGTGTTATTGTCCAGAAGCTCCTCGATGCCGTTAACGATTACCTCCCAAGCCCATTAGACATTGGTTCGGTTTGGGGTAACGACGTTAAGACCGACGAGAAGATCGAGCGCAAGGCTGACGACAGCGAACCATTTAGCGCCCTGGCCTTTAAGATTGCCGCTGATCCATTTGTTGGTAAGCTCGCTTTCTTCCGTGTATATTCAGGCTCAATCCAGAGTGGTAGCTATGTGCTGAATGCTTCGACCGGCCAAAAAGAGCGTATCGGACGCATCTTGCGTATGCATGCCGATAAGCGCGAAGAGGTAAGTGAGGTGTTTGCCGGCGAGATTGCCGCCGCAGTTGGCCTTAAAGCCACCACTACCGGTAATACCCTTAGTGCCGTCGACAAGCCAATCATCCTTGAATCTATTGAATTCCCCGAGCCAGTTATTAGTATTGCCATTGAGCCAAAGACTAAAGCTGACCAAGAAAAAATGGGCGTTGCCTTGCAGCGTCTGGCCGAAGAAGATCCAACCTTCCGTGTGCGTACCGACGAAGAAACTAATCAGACTCTGATTAGCGGTATGGGCGAGCTCCACCTCGACATTATCGTCGACCGTATGAAGCGTGAATTTAAGGTCGAAGCCAACATTGGTAAGCCTCAAGTTGCTTATCGTGAGACCATCCGTAAACCTGCTAAAGTTCAGGGCAAATTCGTCCGCCAGTCTGGTGGTCGTGGTCAGTATGGTGACGTCTGGCTCGAGCTCGAACCACGCGAAATGGGTGCCGGCTTTGAATTCGAAAATGCCATCGTTGGTGGTGTTGTCCCTCGTGAGTACATTAAGCCTGTAGAACAGGGTGTTGTCGAAGCCATGAACAATGGTGTTTTGGCTGGCTATCCAGTCGTAGATATCAAGGTTAAGCTCTACGATGGTAGCTATCATGATGTTGACTCCAGCGAAATGGCCTTTAAGATTGCTGGCTCCATGGCCTTACAGAGCGGTGTTAAGCAGGGTGACCCGGTTATCCTCGAGCCTGTCATGAAGGTGAATGTCATTACGCCAGAAGAGTACATGGG
>CAZPDI010000035.1:6477-6881 GCA_964585425.1 uncultured Candidatus Saccharibacteria bacterium
TGATGTTATTGGCGACCTTAACTCCAAGCGTGGCCGTATTGAGCTCATGGAAGACTTAGCTGCTGGTTCAAAGAGTATTGACGCCATGGTGCCACTCTCGGAAATGTTTGGTTACACCACTCAGCTGCGCTCTATGACTCAGGGTCGTGCCGCCAACTCCATGCAATTCGACCACTACGAAGAAGTGCCTCGCAACGTTGCCGAAGAGATTATTGGCAAGAATTCCGCAAAGTCCGAATAATTTAGGTCTTTACAAACCTGATCCATATCAGATACAATAGGTAAGTCCGATTGGGCTTACTTTTTGTATTGCCTAGTCAATTTATAAGACACCAGTAAGAATAATAAAAGGAGACATACGTCTATGGCAGCAGCCGAATTTAATCGCGATAAACCGCACATGA
>CAZPDI010000036.1:0-6845 GCA_964585425.1 uncultured Candidatus Saccharibacteria bacterium
GTACGTATATCCGGAGCTTGGCTGAAGACATCGGGAACGAATTGGGCACCGGAGCATACCTTACGGCCTTGGAGCGTACTCGTGTCGGGCAATATGATCTGAGAGAAGCAGTCGAGCTTGATGCCGAGATTGACGTGATCGAAGCGAAGCTAATGGGGGTGGTAACTTAATTTGTTTCATGGATATCATTTTGTATATCCAAATGTATATCCGAAATGATATCCGCGCTTTAAAAACAAAGGAGACACCGGCGCGGGTAGCAGGGGTTGCGTATCGAGGCCGTATCTGCTAGAATCGTTAAAGATGTTAACCACTGAAACCAAATCCAAGATTATAAAAGGCCTCCAAACCGATAAGAACGACACTGGTTCACCAGAAGTTCAAATTGGTATTTTTACTGAGCAAATCAAAGTACTGACTGCCCATCTTAAAGAGAACAAGAAGGACAATCACTCCCGTCGTGGCCTGATCGCCATGGTTAGTAAACGTCGCCGTTTGCTTGATTACCTGCGTCGTAAAGACGAGGCTCGTTACCAGGCCGTCATCAAGAAGCTGGCAATCCGCCGCTAATTGTTCTTTAAGTTAATACGTTAAAATGTACGCCGTCACGTTGGTGCTAGAGCTTTGGGATTAACCGTTTAATCTCTTGTCCCTAGTAGGAACTCTCGCGTACGAAAGGAGTCTATGAATCAAGACATCATCCACCCATTTGGTGGCAAAACCCGTAGTTTTACGACCGAATTTTGTGGTCGAGAACTAACTATCGAAACCGGTAAAATGGCCTTTTTGGCCGATGGCGCCGTAACCGTAACCTATGGCGATACCGTAGTACTCGGAACCGCTGTTATGAGCAACAGCCCGCGTGCTGGCGTTGATTTCTTCCCACTGATGATCGATTACGAGGAGCGCATGTACGCGGCTGGTAAGATTAGTGGTAGCCGCTTTATTAAGCGTGAAGGTCGAGCTAGTGAACGGGCTACTTTGGCCGCTCGTTTGATTGATCGTCCCATCCGTCCATTATTCCCCAAGGGTCTGCGTAACGATATTCAAGCTGTTGCAACTGTTATTAGCATGGACCCTGAGCAACAGACCGATATTGTGGCCATGATTGCCGCCAGTGCCGCACTGTTGATTAGTGGTGCGCCATTTGAAGGTCCCGTTGCTGGCGCGCGCGTAGCGATGATTAACGATGAGCTGGTTGCCATGCCTACTAATGAGCAGCTCGAGAATAGTAAATTGGATCTGACCGTCGCTGGTACCAAAGATGCCATCATGATGGTAGAAGCTGGCGCTAACGAAGTTGATGAAGCCACTATGATTAAAGCCATTGAGTTGGCTCACCAAGCCATGCAGCCGGTTATTGAGCTGCAAAGTCAGCTAGCCGCCGCCGTACGACCGCGTATGAAGGATTATGAGCTGGTAACAGCCAACTCTGAACTCGTCGAGAAGATTAGTGACTACATGAAGCCCAAGCTTGGCCCCGCCGTACGTCACGAAGATCAGTACCAACGTCATGATGCCATCCGTAACCTGGAGCGTGAAGCTCACGATCAATTTGGCCTTGATTACGACGCTGATCAGATTGAACAAGCCTTTGGTAAGGTTATTGATAAAGAAATTCGTCGCGCTATCGTTGAGGATGGCGCTCGCCCTGATGGACGTAGCACTACCGAGATTCGCCCGATTAGCTCGCAAGTCGGCTTATTGCCACGAACCCATGGCTCGGCCCTGTTTACTCGTGGTACTACCCAGGTTCTCAACATTACCACGCTAGCTTCTACGAGCTACGCCCAGCTCGTTGATACCATGGAAGAAGACACAACTAAGCGTTACATGCATCATTACAACTTCCCAGGCTACTCAACTGGCGAGACGCGCCCGATGCGCAGTCCAGGCCGACGTGAAATCGGTCATGGTGCCCTGGCCGAACGTGCTTTACTAGCCGTTATTCCTCCAGTAGAAGAATTCCCATACACCATTCGTACCGTATCGGAAGCCATTGCCTCAAATGGTTCAACCAGTATGGCCAGTGTTTGTGGCTCAACCTTGAGCCTGATGGATGCTGGCGTGCCAATTCGCAAGCCAGTGGCCGGTATTGCCATGGGTCTGATTACCGAAGGCGATAAAGTTGTCATTCTCAGTGACATCCAGGGCGCCGAGGACTTTGCTGGCGATATGGACTTTAAGGTGGCTGGTACCGACGACGGTATTACCGCCCTGCAAATGGACATCAAGGTTCGTGGTATTACCCCGCAAATCATGAAGGACGCTTTGGCTCAGGCTAAAGAGGGCCGTGCTCACATCATGGGTAAAATGATGGAAGTTTTGGATGCCCCACGTAGTGAAATGAGCGAGTTTGCCCCACGCATCGATAAGCTCATGATCAACCCCGACAAGATTCGTGAAGTCATTGGTAAGGGTGGCGAGACCATTAATAAGATCATTGCTGAGACTGGGGTCTAGATTGATATCGACGACAACGGTTTGGTGATGATTGCTAGTAATGATGGCGAAGCTTCCAAAAAAGCCATTGATTGGATTAAGGGACTGACGGAAGATCCGGAAGTCGGTAAGATCTATGATGGCACCGTAGTAAAGATCATGGACTTTGGCGCTTTTGTAAATATTGCTCCGGGCAAAGATGGTTTAGTACATATTAGTCAGTTAGCCGACGAACGCGTTGAAAAAGTGACGGACGTTGTGGGTGAGGGTGATGCAGTAAAGGTTAAGCTCATGGAAATTGACGGCCAGGGCCGATTGAACCTCAGCATCAAAGCAGCTCATGCCAAACAGCGCGACTAAAGAAGATCAGCTTAACAATCTAGCAGACGAGATAGTAGCGCATACTATCACCCCGCAACTGGCCGCTTCGGCCACCCAGTTGGTGCTCGGCGAGGGGAGCACAAATGCTGATATACTGTTTATTGGTGAGGCGCCGGGTGCGCAAGAGGACGCTCAGGGTCGCCCCTTTGTGGGTGCTAGCGGCAAGTTCCTGGCAGAGATGCTCGACTCGATCGGCCTACAGCGCGACGACGTCTACATTACCAATATCGTGAAGTATCGACCGCCCAACAACCGGGATCCATTACCTGAAGAAATTAAGGCCTTTTGGCCGTACCTTATGCGCCAAATTGACATCATCGAGCCCAAACTTATCGTTACCCTAGGTAGGTATGCAATGAATGTATTCCTGCCCGGGCTAAAGATTAGCCAGGTGCACGGCCAGCTTCAGCGTCAAGAGGGGCGCTTATATATGCCGCTGTATCATCCAGCTGCTGCCTTATATAACGGCAGTATGCGGGCTACGCTCATGGAGGATTTTGCCCAAATACCCCGTATCCTCGAGTAACATTACTATATTGAATATCAAATTAATCTCATAAAACAAGAAGAAAGGAATTATGGAACCAAAACCTAATTCACAACCAAATACGAATAAACCTAAATCTAATCCAAGTCGTCCGCCACGGCCACAGGGTCAGCCTCGTCCGCAAGGGCAACGCTCAAGTAGCAATTCTAACCGCACTGGCGCCAAGCCAGCTAACGGCGCGCCTCGCCAAGCAGGTCAAGTAAGTAATCGCGTGACACGTGAGCGTATTCGTGCGGGTCAAAACCTGGTACCCAAGATGCCAAATCCACGAGCACTGCCAGTAAATAAAAGCGTCTTTAATGGTGCCGGTGGCGAGCAAGCTACGGCCGTACAGGGCAAAAATCGTGTTGCCAACCAACTGATCAAGCAAGATACGGTGCGCGTTATGCCGCTTGGTGGACTCGGTGAGATCGGTAAAAACATGATGGCCGTCGAGCACGGCAACGACATCATCATCATCGATATGGGCTTTGCCTTCCCCGAAAGCGAACAGCCGGGTATTGATTACATCATTCCCGATGTAACCTACCTGGAAAAGAACAAACACAAAGTCCGGGCCATCGTTATTACTCATGGTCACATGGATCATATCGGTGCCGCTGGCTACATGATCCCTAAGTTCCCGGTACCAATTTACGGTAGTCGCCTGAGCTTAGCTTTCGTTGAAAAACAGATCGAAGAATACAAGCTTCAGACATCTCCGCAATTTCGCGTACTTGATCCCGATAAGCATGAGCGGGTGCAAATTGGTAGCTTTAATCTTGAGTTGGTGCGCGTCACGCACACTATTTCGGACTCCACAGCCGTTGTGCTGCGAACCCCAGTCGGTACGTTAATCAACACCGGTGACTGGCGCCACGACCCCACACCGCTCGATAACAAACCCATGGACATGAAACGCCTAGAAGAGATTGGTAAAGAGGGCGTACTGTTGCTGATGAGCGACTCTACTAGCTGTGACCGAGCCGGCCACAACCCAACTGAACAAATTGTTGAACCAACCTTGGTCGACTTATTTGGCCGCTCTAAAAACCGCATCATCATCTCGACCTTCTCTAGCTCGATTACGCGTGTGCAGCTGATTATTGATCAGGCGCACAAGGCCAAGCGTAAGCTGGCACTGGTTGGTCGTTCGACGCTTACCAACATTGAGCTTTGTGTAAAACTTGGCTACATCAAGATTCCACCTGGTCTGATCGTGCGCGTTCAAGACATTAATAAGTACAGCGATAACGAAGTAGTGGTGTTGTGTACTGGTTCACAGGGTGAAGAAAATTCTGCCTTGGTGCGCATGAGCACGGGGGATCACCCGAATATCAAGATTAAGGCCGGTGACACCATTATTTTGAGCTCCAGTATCATTCCTGGTAACGAAAAGTCAGTCGTGCGCCTCATGGATAACCTGATGCGTGAAGGTGCCAATATCTACAGTCGTATGACCGAAGGTATTCGCGAGCACGGTCCGGTTCACGTCGGTGGACACGGCCATCACGAAGATGTCGGCGACCTCGTTGCGCTGGTTAAGCCAAAGTTCTACATGCCGATTCACGGTGAGTTCCATCACCTAGTGTATAGCGCCGAAGCTGCCCATAAGAATGGCGTGCCTAAAGAAAATTGTTTCATCCTAGATAATGGTGATGTGCTGGAGATGACGGCCAAAGAAGCCAAACGCGCTGGCCGAATCCCGAGTGGCAACGTCATGGTTGATGGTCACGGGGTAGGGGATGTGGAGCACGTGGTGCTGCGCGACCGTTTAGCAATGGCCAGCGAAGGCATCTTTACTATCATCGCTACCGTCGACAAGAAGAGCGCCAAGCTGATTACCAGTCCCGATATCATTAGTCGTGGCTTCATCTACATGAAGGAAAGCGAAGAGCTGGTTAAAGAAGCCCGTCAGATGATTCGTAATGCCTTTGATCGCCGTAATAACCGTGAGCCACTGGACTGGACTAAGTTCAAGCTCAGCTTGCGCGATCAAGTAGCTGACTTCTTGTATTCCAAAACTAAGCGCAACCCGATGGTTATCGTTGTCGTTAACGAGGTTTAACGCCATTAGCAATCTCTTCGTTGTGGCGTAGGATTTCGGAAATATATTGATCCCATTTCTCTCTATCGGTAGGGCCGGTAGAGAGATTTAGGTTATTTTCGTAGTAGGTCATTTTAAGATATGAACCTTTGCGAATTTTCATCTCTTGAGCCACGAATTGAGGGATGATTATTCCGATGCTATTACCAATTTTTCTTACTTTTATTGTGCCATGCATTTAGAGCCTCCGGTTTCTGCACGCCCATAAATCCAGTTTAACATTGTTATAACAATGTTAAATTAACTTATTCTAAGCTATGAACCTCCTGTTATAATTACTCTATGAATGGCGAATCATTTAATCCAGAACCCGAGCGTGAGCCACGGCAGCTGAGTCAGCGGGAAATGGTTGATGGGGTGCTCACCGAGCTAACGCCTAAACTCGAGGGGGTCCGTGGTCCGGCGCTTCGTGACGTATGGCGACTTACCCGTGCTTGGCTCCAGGAAGAACAACCTGATTACAAGCAGGAAATATACGATAGGCTTCAGGCTAGCCTTAGAGCTGCCATAGTAAGAGTTCAGCACTTTGCAATGATTGGTGAGATGCCACCGAACCCCGATGCAAATTATGAAGATTTGCTAGAAGCATTGATGCGCCTGGCGGTTGCCTTAGACGTTCCGCTCGAAGGTGTAATCTAGATATACCAATATCACATCATAAGCGGTATAATTGCAGATATGGCAAAAGCAAAGAGCAAAGCAAAAAAGAAGACTACGCGCAAAAAGAGCGAAGAAGAAGTTGCGCACGCTAAGGGGATTGGTCGCGAGATTATCGCCGTCCTTCTTATCGGCGTAGCGGTTTTACTGCTGCTAGCCAGTTTTAACGTCGGCGGCACATTACCGAGTATGTTGATTGTGAATTTACGATTGGCCATGGGTTATGGGGCTTACATGTTGCCAGCGCTTTTGGGTGTCTTGGCCTTTATGTTGTTTATGGATGAACGTTATGAATTGACCGGTTTTAGTTACGCTGGCTTTATTGGAATCATTTTATCACTGGCCGGCCTCCTGCATGTCACCGTTTCGACCGATGCAGCGCAGCAAGTTGCCAGCAATGGTCAGGGTGGGGGGTACCTGGGGTATGCTATCACGACTGGTATGTTTACGCTTTTAAACCAGCCGGCCAGTATAGTGATTTTGCTTGTTATATTGGTCGTAAGCCTTATTCTTGCATCAAGTACGCGCCTGTCAGACATGTGGCGCTTTATTCGTGGACTGTTTGAACGCGGCGACATGGACGATGTGGTTATTAATGAGCCGATTACCGTTAACGAACCCACACCCAAGGTGAACAGCTTGCCAATCCGCGGCACCATTGGTGGTGAAGCCAAGGTTGAAAAAGAACCTGAGACAGCTTTAGTATCCGCAGCCGATCCGGAGTGGATACCA
>CAZPDI010000037.1:0-6817 GCA_964585425.1 uncultured Candidatus Saccharibacteria bacterium
TCGACCTCGAGGGCGACGTTGCCCTCAACGATGGTGCGACACCAGGGGTGGTAGTGATCCGGGATGTGATACATGTCCATGCCCTCACGCCAGGGGCGATCACCGGGAATGGACCTGCGAAGCTGGATGACCGCCCGGGCCGCGCCGTCGGTGACGACGATGGGCTCGAGCAGCTCAAGGCCACAGGGGCACTTCGTCGGCATCAGGAGCTGCAAGCAGTCCCGAGCGATGTCGACGAGGTGGCCGCAGTGGTGCCGAACGTTCTTGCGGGCATCAGCATCCGCCTTGTAGTTGGCGTGCTTGATCCGCATGGTGTAGTCCGCCGGCTTGCCGAGGAACTCCGCGAACGGATCGACGAACCGGACATAGGCCCCATCGCGATGGTCCTGGGTGAAGACCGGCTTGAAGGGGTTGCCTGCTGCCTCGGCATCCTGCATGGTCGCCTCGTGCTTCTGGACTCCAAGGAGCCAGGCGCGCGCATCCTGCTGCCGCTGCTGCTCCTCCGTGAGGGGCTTGCGCTGCGACTTGGCGCGTGCCTTCTTGTTGGCCGGTGCCTTCTTGACCACCGGAGCCGTCGGAACGGACGGGGCGGTGCCGGTCTGCTTGAGCTTCGCGGCGGCCTCGTCCTGCTGGTCAGGCGTCAGGATGGCGCGAGCCGACGGCGACTTGCCGACGGCGTTGCACACCTCCTCGAAGGTGACGGTCGTGGGGTAACCCTCCATGCCGGAGAGCTCCTTGGCCACCGTCGAGGCCTGCTTGTTCTTGCGTTCGGCTTGCGCCATGACGTGCACCTCTCGGTTGATGGAATGGAATCGGGTCGCCACGAAGGCGAAGAGTTACCGGCAAGCCGGCACCTCTCGCCCCCTTTTAGCGAGACCTATCACACTCCGTCAATGGAGGTGAGAACATTGTTGTCGAACGATCTGCTGTAACGCAGAAGTGGCAAGACTACCATTTTTGGGGTAAGTAGTCTCGCCTATTTCTGCGTCTCAACAGATATATTTGTCTTTTGTAATGATCTAAGATTATCTGACTGTCAAAGACCATCATCTAGTGGTCGAATGAGCCCAAAGCTCTCGATTTACCCCACTACACGAGGATGCTTTATCTTAGCAAATTATTTGATTTTTGTCAATAGATGTGGTCTAAATAAACCATAAGCACAATGAATTACAGAGCTTGTACCGCCGCACTAAACTGCTCCCCACGCTCTTTATAGGATTCAAACATATCAAAACTGGCACAGGCTGGACTCAGCAATACCACTCCACCATCTTCTGCTAGCTCCTGGGAGGCCTTAACTGCCGATGGCATGTCATCTACTCGTTTAATCTGTTCATTAGGGTAACCAGCCATCTCTAGCTCGGCCAGGATCTGATCCCCAGTTTGCCCCATAATCACCACGCCAGATACATTACTTGATGCAATACGATGTGACATATCTGCAAATGATGCCCCCTTGTCTGAGCCTCCTAAGATAAGTACTTTAGGTTCAGAGAAAGCCTCGAGTGCCGCAATGGTCGATTCAGGTGTAGTACCGATTGAATCATTCACAAATCGGACAGTATTTACCGTTCGGATGTCCTGCAACCGGTAAGGAAGCCCCTGGAACGTGCGGATAGCCTCAGCAATGGCTGATACGTCCTGCGTTTCGTGCCAAGCCGCTGCCAGCGCCGCGCAGACATTTTGCAGATTATGGCGTCCAAGCAGAGCCACATCGCTTACGCTACAGATACGTGTATCTTGATACCAGATAGCGTCATCTGATACGTACGCCCCGCTCTTATCTATACCTTCAGCATCATACGGTATCCGTTGGCCCGCACTCGTAAAAGCTAAATCCATAGACGGCTGACTATTCTTGTTATAGATAGCTATATCCGAGGGGCCCTGATGCGCAAATATATTGCCCTTAGCATCCCAATACTCGGCTTCATCGGCATGATAATCGAGGTGCTCTGGCACGATCATGAGGCAAATCGAGACATGTGGACTCTTTTTGGCGTCTATAAGCTGGAAGCTACTGAGCTCCAAGACCACGATATCATCTGGCTGGATGTTAGGTAATAAATCGAGTGCAGGCACACCAATATTGCCCCCCAAGTGAACCGTCTTGCCAGCTTTCTTGAGCATCTCCGCGAGTAAGCTAGAGGTCGTTCCCTTACCCTTTGTGCCAGTCACACCAAAAATCGGTGCTGGGCAGACATCCATAAATTCATTAGTCACGGATGTAACATTAGCATCTTCAGGCAACTTGGACGGATGCACACCCGGACTGCGCACCAACAAATCATACCCCGCAAGATCCATACTGGTATCAAGAATGGTTACTTCATCACCCCTGGCTTTGTAATATGCCTCGGCACTTTTGCCTTCTACTCCGTAACCGACAATACCGACTTTCATATTAGCCTCGATGTTCCGGAGCGTTAATCATGCCGCACTTCTTGTATTTGAGGCCAGAGCCACAAGGGCACGGATCGTTGCGGCCGACTTTTTCGCTCTCGGCTTTCTTTTTAGGTTTAGCTTTAACTTTTTCGGTGACTTCGCTGGTGTTGGCGGCGGCTGATTCGGCGGCCTTGGTAAGACTCGTTTCGACTGGAGCTTCCTCGGACTGAACGGTGACGTTGACCTTAAAGATCATGCCGGCGATTTCGGCTTCGATAGCAGCAATGAGTTTTTGGTACATCTTATAGGCTTCACTCTTGTACTCCACGAGTGGATCACGTTGGCCAATGGCCCGCAGGCCAATGCCATTACGGAGGCTATCCATGGCTTCGAGATGTTCGATCCAGGCGTTATCTAGGACACGTAAGTAGGTTAAGCGCTCAGCCAGATGCATATGCTCCGGTGTTTGCTCCTTAACCTTGGCTTCGTAGTTAACTTCAACAAAGTCTTCCAGAATTTTAGCGACTTCGTGGGCTCGGGCGTCTTGTAAAACTTTTTGTTGACCAGCACTGAGTGGCATGATGGTTTGAGTCATCTCAACAATTTTTTCGCGATCAACTACCCCGGTACGCTCGTCGGTATGAGCGGCGGCAATGGCAGCGATTTCGTGTCGAACCATGTCTTTGATGTCGGGGCGGAGATCGGCATTGTTCAGGGCTGCTTTGCGACGCTTATAAATAGCGGTACGATGCTTGTTCATGACGTCATCATATTCCACCAAGTTTTTACGTTGATCAAAGTTATGGCCTTCGACCTTCTTTTGGGCGCTTTCTAGACTGCGCGAAACTACGGCGTTCTCGATTGGTGTATCTTCATCGAGACCCAAGGTGTTCATCAGGCCAGCAATGCGTTCGCCACCAAAAATGCGCATCAGGTCGTCTTCGAGAGAAACATAGAACTGACTGGAACCTGGGTCACCTTGGCGTCCAGCGCGACCACGCAACTGGTTATCGATACGGCGAGATTCGTGACGTTCGGTACCGATCACGTGGAGCCCGCCTAGTTCGGCCACTCCTTCGCCGAGCATAATGTCGGTACCACGACCGGCAATATTCGTAGCCAGCGTGACGGCACCTTTTTGCCCGGCGGCGGCCACAATCTCGGCTTCCGTCTCGTTGTTCTTGGCGTTGAGTACGGTGTGTGGCACCTTGAGCTCCGTAAGCAGTGATGATAGCGCCTCATTCTTCTCGATTGAAACAGTACCAATGAGGACTGGTTGACCGGTTTCGTGTCGTCGCGCGACTTCTTGCGCCACCGCTCGATATTTACCGGTGGTAGTTTTGTAAATAAGGTCATTCATGTCTTTACGGATCATTTCGCGGTGGGTTGGCACCAGCACAACTTCGAGTTCGTAAATTTTGGCAAATTCTTCTGCTTCGGTTAGAGCCGTACCCGTCATACCTGAAAGTTTATTAAACAGACGGAAGTAATTCTGGAAGGTTATGGTAGCCAAGGTAAGTGATTCTTGGCGGATTTCGACGCGCTCTTTGGCCTCGATAGCTTGATGCAGCCCCTCGCTATAACGACGGCCCGGCATCAGTCGACCAGTAAACTCATCGACGATGATAATCTCACCTTCACGCACCACGTAATCGCGGTCCTTACGGAATAACGCCTCGGCCTTAAGTGACTGCTCGATGTGATGCACATCATCGATGCGGCCAGCCTCGTAGATGTTATCCACCCCGAGTTTACGCTCGATCTCTTCGACGCCCTCGTCGGTTAGACTGGCAGCTTTGAGCTTTTCGTCAACAGTGTAATGTTCTTCGGGCTTCAGTGAAGCAGCCAGACTCGCAAAGGTATAGTACTTATCGGTGCTCTCTTCGGCGGGAGCGCTAATAATCAGCGGGGTGCGGGCCTCATCAATTAAGATAGAGTCAACTTCGTCGACGATGGCATAATGTAAATCGCGCTGCACCATCTTGGCGGCGTCATCAACCATATTATCGCGTAAGTAATCAAAGCCGAATTCGTTGTTAGTTCCATAAGTAATGTCAGCAGCATAGGCTTCGTGGCGCTGCACCGGACGTAAGGTTTGCATACGTGGATCACTGTGCTCTTCGTTTTTATAATCTGCGTCGTACACGTAGGCTTGTTCGTGGACTATAACGCCAGTGGTCAGGCCTAGAGTTGCATAAACCTTACCCATCCAGGCGCCGTGCAAGCTGGCCAGATAGTCGTTAACGGTGACCACGTGCACGCCCTTGCCTTCAAGAGCGTTAAGATAACTTGGAGCCGTCGCGACCAGAGTCTTACCCTCACCGGTGCGCATTTCGGCTATCTGGCCACGGTGCAAAATCATGCCACCAATCAGCTGCACGTCAAAATGACGCTGACCGATTGCGCGGAAGGCACCTTCGCGAATTGCCGCAAAGGCTTCGGGCAACAAATCATCGAGTTTAGCACCATCAGCCAAGCGCTTCTTGAATTCGTCGGTCTTAGCCATGAGCTGTTTATCGCTCAGCTTTTTAATATCATCCTCGAGGGCGTTAATTTGGGCTACGACGGCCCGTAACTTTTTAACCTCGCGCTCATTTGGATCCCCCAGTATTTTTTTGAGCAAGGCCATCTATGTCGTCCTCTTTAAAAAGCGTGAGACCATGAGCTTGAGGCTCTTCTTCTTACCATGCGTCTTTTGCTTATAGCGAGCAATCTGAACTTTGAGCTTAGCCTCCACCAGGTCGACGGCGGCATACATATTGCCTGTGCCCTCTTTAGCGTGGAGCTTAGAATGATGAGGTACGCTCACCGAGCCTTCACATACATAATGGTTGCCCTCTTTACCACTTGGGTCATAGCTCACTACGACTTCGCCGTGGCCAGCAGCCCGCACCTCTTTAGGTAGGTATTTTTCTAATCCACCAATCTTTTTTTCGATATACTCAATCAGGTTTTCATCTAACTCGTAACGGTGGCCAGTTATATCTAGTTTTATCATAATACCTCCTTGTTACCTAAATACGGGCGCAAAACTTCTGGGACGCGAACATTACCATCGGCCTGCTGATACTGCTCCATAATAGCAATCGGCACGCGGCTCAGCACCAAGGCGGTAGCATCGTTATTATGCACATAGCCAGTTACACCTTCAGCCGTCTTGAACTTGGTGTTGGCGCGACGGGCCTGATAGTCGGTCATATAATCGGCTGTATGAGTTTCGCGATAGGCATCTTGGCCAGGTAGCCAACTGTCGATGTCCACGCCGCGAGCATTGGGCGTACCAATGTCGGCGGTACATTTTAATAGAACCTGATAATGGATGCCGAGCTGCTGGAGAAGGTATTCTTGGATACTAACCATCAATAAATGCTCTTCCAGACCAGTTTCGGACGTGCTAAACGTTTCCATCTCCAGCTTGTCGAACTGGTGATTGCGAAACATACCATCCATATCTTTACCATAGGTACCGGCCTCGCGACGAAAGCTGGTGGCGTAGCCAATGTAACGGATTGGCAATTGATCGGCCGGCAAGGTCTCGTTCATATACATATTGGCCAAGGAATGTTCGGCGCTGGCGTTCAGCCACATATCGTCATCGGCTAGCTTATAGGTAGTCTCCTCGGCATTGAGGCGTGCCGTAGCCTGGTAGGCATCAGTGCGTACTAACATGGGCGGGATTACCGGCACAAAGGCCTTTGGCGACAGACTCAAATCATTATCTTTAATAATCTGGGCAATCACCTCTTCATCTTGTAGCTGGTCCATCACCCAGTTAACGAGTGCAAATTGTAGGCGCACCAGGCTGCCTTTAAGATACAAGAAGCGTGAACCAGCGATTTTAGCGGCTCGAGGTTTATCAATCCAATCATGCAACTCTGCAATCTCGGCATGCGTTTTTGGAACAAAGTCGAATTCCGGTTTGTGGCCAACTGTCTTGACCACTACATTCTCTTCTTCGCTCTTACCTACTGGCGTATCAGCCGTCGGGATGTTAGGAACAGATAATAGCAGCTCCTGATATTCTTTATCGACTTCATCAAACTCGGCTTCGAGCTTAGCCAGGTCTTCTTTGAGTTTTACGCCCTCGGCAATCTGCTCGTCGCTTGGTCGCTGACCCTTAGTGCTGGCGCTGAGTTCGTTGCGTTTGGCACGAAGCTCCTCGATAGCACCAATGTGGCCACGACGCTGCTCATCAAGCTCTAAAAGTCGAATAAGGTCGACATCTACGTTCTTGTTCTTCGCGGCGGTCGTAACCAGATCTGCATTTTCTCGTATAAAAGCGATATCTATCATACAACTATTATACTACGGATTTGAGCGAAAAAGATGCTCATGCTTGCTGTTCGGTTTTTGTTCGCTTATACTCAAAGAGGCGGCGCATGGCGGAATTGGTAGACGCACCAAACTGTCACTTTGGTGCCCTTCGGGG
>CAZPDI010000038.1:0-6563 GCA_964585425.1 uncultured Candidatus Saccharibacteria bacterium
CTACAGGAGTTACACTTTGGTTTTTAGGTTTTTGGGCAGTACTCGGGGCTAATCTGGCATTCCTAAAATATGAGTTAGTAATGCGCTTTGGCAAAGAAATGACCAAGCTGAATAAGCATCGCACGATGATGACGGCCATTCGCCACGGCGCTCTGGTTGGTGCTGGTCTTACGGTATTATTAGCGTTGAGTAGCTTACAGCAGTTGGATGCTAGAGATGTTGGTCTGGTAGCTGCCTTGTTGGTATTAATTGAGTTTTATGCTCGGAGTCGTCAACGATGATCGATTATACAAAAATAACTAAAGAAATCATGTCTGCCGCAGATTTGGATAGCTTAGAGGCCTTGCGCGTAAAACACTTGGGTCGTAAAAGCGTTTTACTTACTGAACTTGCGGGTATTGGTAAGCTCCCGGCGGACGAGCGTGGCGCTGCTGGTAAGCAGCTGAATCAAGCTAAAGTGGCCATTGAACAGGCCTTCCAGCAGCAAAAACAACACTTAGAGCAAGAAGAATTAACCAGGGAAGCATTACAGAACAAGATTGATGTAACGTTGCCAACTGATATAACCTATGGTCATGCTCACCCGGTGCTACAGGTGATTGATGATATTGTGCGAACCTTCGTGCAAATGGGCTATTCCGTAATAGATGGTCCCGAAGTCGAGGACGAGTGGCATAATTTTGAGGCTTTAAATATCCCGGCCGGTCATCCGGCTCGCGATATGCAAGACACCTTCTATTTAGAGGGTGGGAATTTGCCGCGCACCCATACGTCTGGCATGCAAATTCGCCACATGGAGGCCAACAAGCCACCAATCCGTATCATTTGCCCCGGTAAGGTTTATCGTAATGAGGATGAAGATGCTCGCCACAGCTGGGAGTTTTATCAAATCGAGGGCTTGGTTGTTGACCAGGGAATTTCGCTGAGCGACCTCAAGGGCACCTTGCTTGCTATGGTTCAGGGTGTATTTGGTAAGGACGCTCAAATACGCCTGCGACCTAATTATTTCCCATACACTGAGCCGTCGGTGGAAATGGATGCTACCTGCATGATGTGTAACGGCGCTGGCTGTCATGTGTGCAGCGGCACGGGCTGGCTGGAGCTTGGCGGTGCCGGCATGATTCATCCGCAGGTATTGCGAAATGTTGGTTTGGATCCGGATGTGTATAGCGGTTTTGCATTTGGTTTTGGGCCGGAGCGACTGGCCATGATTAAATATCAGATGCCAGATGTTCGCGAGTTCTGGCGCCCTAACATGAAGTTTTTGGAGCAATTTTAGTGAAGCTATCCTACCTACATTTAAAAACGTACTTCGATAAAGATTATTCTTTGGAAGAAATTACTACAGCACTGGAACGAACAGGAATTGAGCTCGAGGGCTTAGAGGCTGAAAAACCGCTGAGTACAAAAGTTGTAGTCGGTTTGACTAAAAAAGTTGTTCAACATCCAAATGCTGATAAACTACGGGTTGTGCTAGTGGATGTTGGTGAAGCGAACCTCCAGATTGTTTGCGGTGCCTCTAATGTTGTAGAAGATATGAGGGTGGCGGTTGCGACAGTTGGTTCTGTGCTGCCAGATGGTACCGAGATACGCGAAGCTAAACTCCGGGGTGAAGTGAGCCAGGGTATGTTGTGCGGTGAATCCGAACTCGGGTGGACGGAAGATGACGGTACCAGGCTGATTGCTGAGCTTCCTGCAGATTATCAGGTAGGAAAATCATTGTGCGACATAGTCGAAAATGAAGTAATCGTGGACATTAAGACGGCTGCAAATCGACCAGACTTGCAAAGTTATGAAGGTGTAGCCCGCGAAATTGCCGCTCAGTTAGGTGCCCGGCTGGTTCTGCCAAAGGCAGATTTTGCAACCGTGGCAAATCCAAAGTTAATCAAGAAGAGTGATAAAAAAGCCCCGGCTTTGGCTGTGGCGCATCTTGATGTTCGCCATGTTGGTCCGGCTCCGGCTGTTGTTGGTCGTGTACTGCGTGCCGCAGGTACCCGGCAAATTAGTCCGGTGGTGGATGTTACTAATTATGTTAATCTTACGGTTGGCCAGCCGACCCATGCGTTTGATGCTCAAAAAATTAGCTTGCCGCTAACTATTCGCTTTGCAGAGCGCGGCGAGTCCGTAACTACGCTTAATGGCAATGTTAATAAGCTTACCGCCGATGATTTAGTTGTTGCCGATAAGAATGGTCCGGTTGATATAGCCGGCGTTATGGGGGGCGCGGATACCGAAGTGTCGACCACCACCCAAGAAATTTTGCTTATTGCCTCCACTCTTGACGCCATGGCCGTGCGTAAATCTGCCCAACGTCATGGTATCCGAACTGATGCCAGTGCCCGCTATGAGCGTGGCTTACCAGTAGAGTTGGCCGATCGTGGCCGAGCCATGGTGGTTCAGATGCTTCTGGACATGGGCGCCAAGTTAATTGCTGGTGCGCGGCAAGGTGAAGTTGAGTCGCCACAGGTTATTATTGAGGCTAAACCAGAGCGAATTAACCAGTTGCTGGGCATTAGTGTCGCTGCTAAAGACATGGTGAGTCACCTGACAAAGCTTGGTTTTGGCGTATCGGGTCTAGCTAAGTTAAAAGTTAAGGCACCGTGGTGGCGGCCGGACGTTCGGAATAGCTCGGATTTAGCCGAAGAAATTATAAAGATTGTTGGCCTAGATGCCTTACCAGCGACGATTCCGTCGTGGAGCCCACATGATATTGAGTTCGACACCCGACGAGCCCTAGTTGGTCGCGTACGTGAATTGTTACGGGCCGCTGGCTTGTTTGAGCTGACGACCTATTCTTTTGTAAGCGAGGCGGACCTCGAGCGGTATGGTTTAAACCCGGCCAAACACCTTAAGCTTAAAAATCCCTTGAGTGTTGAGCAGGCCTATTTACGCAGTAATTTGCAGGCTAGCTTAGTACGGGTGCTTGAAAATAATCAACGCTATGCTAAAACTTTTGGCGTAAGTGAGATTTCGCGTGTCTTTGTGCCGGGCAAAAAGAAGGGTGATTTACCAGCTGAGCCCTATAAGTTAGGGGTAGCCGTTATGGGCGATTACTTTGCAGCGAAGGCACCGCTTGATTTATTGGCACGGGAGCTGCATGTAACCATTGGTTTTAAGCCAAGCAGTCATGAGGTATTGTATCCGGGACGCCAAGCCGATATATATATTGGCGAGCAGTTGATTGGTAGTATTGGCGAACTGCATCCCCGCTTGATGGATGGTATTAAGGGGCAGCGCTCGGTAAGCTATATGGAAGTGGAGCTGGAGCCGTTACTAATGGCCGCTGCCTCACATGTATTTAAGCCGCTCAGTCGCTTCCCAAGCATCAGTCGTGATATTGCAGTAGTTGTTGATAAAGCGGTTGCTTGGCATGACGTTCGGCAGGCGGTTGCAAGGGTTTTGACTGATGGTGAGGTGCATTTCCAGAGTCGGTATGAAGGTAGCGGCATACCCACAGGAAGCGTAAGTTTGGCATTTAGGATTACCCTTACTCATATGGAGCGAACGCTTACCGACGCCGAAGCCGATCAAGTGGTTGATGATGTAATTAAGTTGTTGGCTCAGCAATTTAGCGCTACGCCACGCTCTTAGTCCTGCTGGCTTACTCCTAAGCATAAGTGCTATAATATGGGGTAATGGATGGAGCACAATCTACACCAGCTCAAGAACGCCAACTGAGTACGCCAGAATCCGGAACAGAGCGCTTGTCTTCTGATGCACTAGAAGCAAAGCAGGCTTCAACGGCTGAAGCTTCGCAACATACGCCAAAAGCAGATGATGGTGCAGCTAGTGCTCAGGCCGCAGTTGCCGCAGTTACGACAGATGATGCCGCAAAAGTGGCACCGGTGGCTGCGCCTTTACCTGTTACGGCGGCCGATGTTGATGTGATTGAGCCAGAATGGGTTAAACGTGCCGAGGAAGCTGTTTCCAAAAACAGGGATGATCCTCATGCCGAAGAAGCGGCTGTAGAGGAATTGCAGCGCGAGTATCTAAAAGCCCGCTACAATCTGGATGTTAAGTCTGGTGACGAAGGATGATGAGGCGAGCATGAATCAAACTGAGGTGAGTTCATGATTATGCTGGTGACTATTGTCGTGCTGATGCTTGCTAGCTTATCGGTGGTGGCATTTTTGGCGTATCGTCGAGTTTTGCGGCGCAGTAAGGCCATTGAGCGTGGCTTAAAGATGGTTCCCCTGCTTATACATTTGCCACCGCCAAGCGATGATACCGAAAAAGGTAATCGTGATGTGCGCGAGGTAATTAAAGAAAAGGTTTCGCAGGCCGAAATTTTATATGACTTGATTAACGGAACAGCTAGCAAGGGCTTTAAAAGCACCTTTTACGGTCAACGACATATTTCGTTGGAGATAATTGCTACTGATGGGTTGATACATTTTTATGCTGGCGTACCGGTGGCGTTACTGGATATTATTAAAAATGCTATTGTGACGGCCTACCCAGGGGCTAGTGTCGAGCAGGCCGAAGATCATAACATCTTTAGCGAAGCAGGCAAGCTGCCAGGCACGGTGGGCGGTGAGTTAATCCTTAAAGAAAGTTATGTATATCCTATAGCTGGCACTCAAGAGCTGGGTCGTGATCCATTGGATGCCCTTATGAATGCTCTGAGTAATGTTGATTCCAAAGATGGCGTTGGTATACAGATTATGCTCCGACCAGCAACTGGTAAATGGCAGCAAAAACTCAAAGAGTTTGTAAAAAAACGTCGTTTGCAGGGTATGACAGAAAGCGAGCTCAAGATTACGGGGCGGGATATATTTAATGCTGCGTTCCGAGCGCCAGAACAGATTCAACGTACTCATGAGCGCGAAGAAGCGACGCTAACCGATCTGCAGCAACATGTCTTGCAGGCTATTGAAGAAAAAGCTCAGAAGCCAGGGTATGAAACACTAATACGAGTGCTGGTTTCGAGCCCGAACGCCCAAAAGTCACAAAAGACCCTCAATGATATTGTGGCCTCCTTTGCCTTGTACAATGCACCAGCCATGAATAGTTTTAAGTTCTTGCCCGCCACGGACGTAAGTGGGTTGGTCACGGCTTTTATCTTCCGTTTTTTTCCACCAGAACTAAACCAGATGATTCTTGGTTCTGCAGAAATGGCGGCGTTGTTTCATTTGCCCGATTCACAGTTTAGCCCCAACTCCGATGTCGCCCGTCAGTACTCTAAACAGGTTGATGGTCCGCCTTCGTTACCATCCGACGGACTGTTGCTTGGGTATAATGAATTCCGCGGTAATAAAAAAGAGATACATTTAAGCGAAAATGATCGACGTCGACATACCTACATATTGGGTCAGACTGGTGTTGGTAAGTCGACCTTGCTCGAGAATCTGATCGTGCAGGACATGCGTGATGGACGTGGCTTCTGCTTTATTGACCCGCATGGTGATACGGCCGAGAAGATCTTGGGGGCGGTTCCTAAAGAGCGAGCCGAAGACGTGATCTACTTTAATCCGGGCGATACTGATAATCCCCTTGGTTTAAATTTATTTGAGTTTGATAATCCTGACCAAAAAGACTTTTTAGTGCAGGAAGCTATTAATATGCTGTACAAGCTGTATGATCCGCAGCATCAGGGTATTATTGGGCCTCGTTACGAGCATTGGTTCCGTAATGCGGCCTTGACTCTCATGGCCGATCCGCAGGGCTCAACGTTTATCGAAATTCCCAAGGTATTTACCGATAATGATTATCTTAAGGATAAATTTAAGCACCTTACCGACCAGACGGTAATTGACTTTTGGCTCAAAGAAATGGGGCAAACCAGTGATTACCATAAGAGCGAGATGCTTGGCTGGTTCGTCAGTAAGTTCGGCGCGTTCATGAATAACGAGATGATGCGTAATATCATTGGCCAGACCAAGAGTTCCTTTAAGATTCGCGACATCATGGATAATAATAAGATTCTGATCGTCAACTTGAGTAAAGGGCGAGTTGGCGAAATAAACGCCAAGCTCCTGGGTATGATTTTTGTCATTAAATTCCAGGCGGCGGCCATGGCGCGAGCTGATATGGCAGAGGCTGATCGCAAGGACTTCTGTTTATATGTAGATGAGTTCCAGAACTTCGCGACGGACAGTTTTGCCACGATTTTAAGTGAAGCTCGCAAGTACCGTCTTAATATTATTGTGGCCAATCAGTTTATTGGTCAGCTCGATGATGAGATTAAAGAAGCAGTCTTTGGTAACGTTGGTACCATTTTGACGTATCGAACGGGTCCCGAGGACGCAGAATTCTTGGTGAAACAATTTGATCCGATATTTACGGCGCGTGACTTGATGAATATCCCTAACTATAACGCTGTTGCTCGATTGATGATTAACGGCGTGCCGAGCCAACCATTTACTATGAAGATTTTGAGTCCCCTGGCCAATAGTAACCCCGAGCTGGCAAAGGCTATCATGGATTTATCGGCTGCTAAATTTGGGGTTGATAAGGCACAGATCACGGCCGAGATTAAGAAGCGGCTCAATCCGGCTGCGGCACCTAAGCCTACACCGCGTCGACCGGCTCCTGTTGAGCGAGTTGCGCAACCGGCCGCGAAA
>CAZPDI010000039.1:0-6492 GCA_964585425.1 uncultured Candidatus Saccharibacteria bacterium
AAAGACCATGATCGTCGTGACGTTAAAGAATTCTGGTAATGCAAATGGCGTCGCTAACGTAAATGGCCAAGACGTCAAGGTAAAAGCTGGTCAAACTGTCGTCAAAGAATACAGCGATGGAACACAAATCACGATCACTCTGGATGATGATTCTGAACCCGTCTACGATCAACAGGTTAAATGCCAAGTTGGTGGTTCGGGTGGGGGTTCTACAGAAAATCCAGAAACTCCTGGAACAGTTACGGCCGCAACTTTGGCAAGCGCTCAGCTGCCTAGCACCTCAGGCGCAAACTATGCCGTGCTCCTGGCGAGCATCTCTGCAGCTGCAATCGCCGTAAGCCTCGGCGGCAAGCGACTCGTTACTCGCTTCTTTTAACAGGATTAGAGAAAGACTATGAGTATGCAACAAGTACCGCTTCTTTACAGGGTGGTACTTTTGCATGCCGCAGTAATTGGTATGGTGCTCGCAACAATCCAAATTTCGACGAATATACAGGCCGCACGTCTGCAGGGGGAAACCATACCGACCTCTGTCGCACCAACTGCGAGCCCCGCCACAACGACGCAGCCAGCCCATTTACAGATCAAGCGTATACGCATCGACGTTCCGGTCATTGCCGGCAAATATAATCCTGCGGATCGAACATGGTTGTTGTCGGAAGATAGAGCTCAATATATTACCGGCACGACTCGTAACTTAACTATGATATACGGCCATAACACGGCAGCGGTATTTGAGCTTACCAATTCACTACAAGTCGGCGACGAACTACTACTCACCGACACTAACGGAGATGTTCGACGTTACACCTACGTCCGTGATCACTTGACCGTCGCGACCGATACATCTGATCTTACGGCCACCTATGCTAGACCTACCCTAGCGCTCTTAACCTGTAATGGCTTTTGGAGCCAAGATAGACGCTTTATGTTTTTTGAGCCGGTAGAGGAGTCTCGATCATGAATCTTTTAACATCTCCGACTGCAGTGTTACTCGGCTTGTCGCTTGTCGCCATTGTTGGACTACAAATTTCTGGCGATATTCGTCAAATTGTTCAACATACTCGATCAAGAAAACTCAAAAAACGACCCAGCAAGCTCAAGTCCGTACGGTATCTGACAGATGATAGTTGGCAGGCCGCCTTCCGAGCGAGTCACTATGCCCTGCTACGTTATAAATCCCGAGCAATAGATGGGGCTGCTCCTAAACTATCAAAAGCGTATAGGCTACGAATCTCATGGCTCTTAGTAGTAAGTGCTGTAAGTATTGTTTTGACAGTACTATGGCTCGAGGGGCTACCAGCGGGCTGTATACTTATATTCTTGTACCTTGGACTTATGTCGATACTTGGCCTTCTGGCATGGCCAAGTAATGCACTAGAGGACGACAGCCAAAAGTTAGCCATAGCACTACTGGCACCATTCTCGGTATTTTTTAGATATAACTAAAGTTATATTTCGTAATACATTTTAAGCATATCTGCTATAATAAGCGTAAGAGCGATATGTAACATGGCATATACTATAAAACCAACAAAACGACAGCTTAAGCTCGGGATGGCAGCCTTTTTCTTTTTACTTGTCTTTGTGCGCTACAACCAACAACGCCCGGCGCTTAAAGAGGCGCGCAGCGGACACCCCAAGACCGCCCAGACTAAGCCGTCAAGCACGCCCACCGCGCCGTTACCATCGCAGTCCAGCCCCAAAGCTTTGATTGCACTGCATAAACAAGTAGCTAGTAGCCTGCCTGGCACACAAAAGCGCTATTACCTCCTAGATACACCAGATGACCCCTATTATGCCTCGTCGTGGTACCTGCAAAACATCAACGCAGCCAGCGCCTGGGCGACCACAAATTCTAGCAGCGGCGTGACCGTAGCCGTTATTGATAGCGGTTTTGCGCTTAACCACCAGGATTTAAGCGGCCAATGGGCTGCCAACCCCGGCGAATCGGGTGACGGGAAAGAAACTGATGGCATTGATAACGACAGTAATGGCTATATCGACGATTACCGAGGATGGGATTTTGTTGCCAACGACAATACCCCGCAGGCTGGCACGCTTAATAGTACCGGTGTGGGTGTGTCGCATGGCACCGAAACCGCTGGCCTCGTTGGCGCCACATCTAATAACGGTCTTGGCGTAAGTTCTGTCAGTCGCGGAACTAAGCTGTTGCCACTACAGGTTATGGACGATAATGGCAGCGGCTATAGTGACGATGTGGCTCAAGCCATCATCTACTCCATTGATCAAGGAGCCGATATTATTTCTATGAGCCTGGGCACGAGTGGTGATGACCCGCAGGTCCGCGCCGCAGTTGATCTAGCCTTCCAAAATAATGTCCTCGTCGTAGCTGCCGCCGGTAATTGCGGAAATAACTCACTTGGAGCGTGCAGCGGTCAGCCAGCCGGATACGTAACCTTCCCGGCTAACTATGATCGAGTTGTTGCCGTCGGAGCGAGCGACAGCAATAACAATCGAGCGAGTTTTAGCAGTTATGGCGAGCGCCTCGACATTATGGCACCTGGTGCCGGCAGCATTCGATCAACCACCTGGACCAGCGGTAACGGCACGAGTGCTTATGCTGCAACTCTCAACGGCACGTCATATTCGGCGCCGATTGTAGCCAGCACGGCTGCATTAATCCGCTCCATTCGACCAACCACCAGCATTGATGATCTACGAACACTCCTTATGGCCTCCACTAACAAGGTGTCGCCCATGAGCGGCGCATTCTATAGTCAAAGCTACGGGCACGGTCTGTTAAATGTCGGCAAAGCCGTGCAGATAGCTAGCGAGCTTAACACCTCGGGCGAAGCTCAGCCGTCACTCCAACAAACTGGCGGGCCAGCAGCTGATCACCTGTATGCCTCCGGTGACGTTCTTGGAGCTCGCTGTAATACTATAGCCCTAACCTGGTGCTCGGTCTGGCTGCGCAACGACGCCTCCAGCTATGACCGATTCCTCCCATACCAAAAAGCTGATGCAAACGGCGTAGCGAGCTGGGGCTTCACGGCCAGTGGCCTCAATAAAGGGGAATGGGCCTCGCGTGCCCGGCAAGGTGATATAGTATCTATAATTCCATATATGTTACTTAAGAAATAGGAGGCCATATGCCAGAAATCATGAGTATTGAGGAGGCGCATAAAACACGTCGCAATTTTAGAATTTTAGCAGCCATAACGTTTGCAACCCTAACCTTTGGTTCGGTGTTTATGCATTACACCGAGAAGCTAAGTTGGATCGATTCATATTATTTTGCGGTGGTTTCGCTGACTACCGTTGGGTATGGCGATATTGTCCCAAAAACCGATAACGGCAAGCTGTTCGTGACATTCTATTTACTGATAGGTATTGGTATTATTGCGGCTTTTGCAAGTAACCTCATACGTAACGCTGTAGCTCGTCGAGTTATTCATAAATCTAACCGCTAGTTGACAAGCTATATTCATGGTCGTACAGTAAAAGTGTGAGATAACTAACACACGGGGGTTTTATGGCAGTATCAACTAACAATACACAAGTTACCGGCTGGACGGGCTGGGTTTACTTTGCAGGTCTTTTAATGATCCTGCGCGGCCTATCAGAGGCCTTCCTGGGCTTAACCGCCCTGGTAGATAAAACATATCTGTTCGTTAATAGCGAAAAGATTGTAACCGTCACCACCAACATGACCACCTGGGGTTGGGTGCACATCGCTCTTGGCGTTGTGGTAGCCGCCGCTGGCTTCTCGGTCATGCATGGTAGTCGCTGGGCTCGCGTTCTGGCCGTTGTCTTTGCCAGCGCCGCCTTCTTGGCCAACATGGCCTTCTTGGGGGTTTACCCAGTTTGGGCCATCACCGCCATGGTCGTCGATGTGCTCGTGATTTACGCACTAGTGGTCCACGGCGCAGAAGCAGCTGTTTAAGGCTCCTCAAACAAAAAAAGACTCGTTTACGCGAGTCTTTTTTGTGTTACAATAATTTTAATGAAGAGTAAGTGGACAGTTATAGCAATTCTGGCGATTTCGCAGTTTGTAATGATTCTTGATAGCACCGTCATGAATGTCTCGATCTCGACCGTCGCCGCCGACCTTGGCACCACCATTAGTGGCATGCAAGCAGCCATTACCTTTTATGCTCTGACTATGGCGGCGCTTATGCTAACCGGTGGTAAGCTTGGCGATATTTGGGGCCGTAAAAAGGCTTTTGTAATCGGTTCAATAATATATGGTTTCGGTTCGCTCTTAACTGCTGTCAGCCAGAATTTGCCCAGCCTGATGTTTGGCTGGTCACTGGTCGAGGGTCTCGGCGCCATTTTGGTAATTCCGGCCATTGCGGCTTTAGCTGCTGTTAATTACAAGGGCAAAGATAGGGTAGTTGCTTTCTCAATTTTGGGTGCTGTAACCGGCTTGGCCGCTGCGCTTGGACCAATTATTGGCGGTTACGTCACCACCTACCTATCATGGCGCTATGTGTTTGCTGCAGAAACCGTCATCATGATCATGGTCCTCATTGTATCGGGCAAAATTATGGATGAAAAGCTTACCAAGAAGACTACCCTGGATATTCCGAGTGTGCTGCTTTCTGCCACTGGTATGGGCATGTTGGTATTTGGCGTCTTGCAGAGTAAAACCTGGGGCTGGATTGTGCCTAAAACAATTCCTGTTATTAATGGCCAGCAGGTTGCACCATTTAACATCTCGCTTACCGCTTGGTTTATACTGGCTGGCATTGTCGTGATTAAGCTCTTTATGAGCCGTCAGAAAAAACTTGAGGCCGCTGCTAAGGATGCGCTTCTTAAGGTTTCAATGCTCAGCATTAAAGCACTGCGAGCTGGTTTAGGTGTCTTTATGTCGCAATACTTTATTATTGCCGCATTGTTCTTTGTAGTTCCGGTCTACCTGCAGACAATTCTTGGTCTGGACGCCCTACAAACCGGTGTCAAGCTTGTGCCACTTTCAATCGGCCTAATCATTTTCTCGGCCATCGGCTCCAAACAGTCCGCTAAGCGTTCTCCGCGCCAGATCGTCCGCGTTGGCCAAGCCTTTATGGCCACCGGAGCACTATTTATTATTGGCTCAATCGAGCCAGAACTACGCACATTTGCCTTTAAGGTAGGTATGTTCATTATTGGCGCCGGTTTTGGTTTACTGGCTTCGCAGCTCGGGAATGTCAATATGTCAGCCGTAAGCAAAGAGGATACTGCTGAAGTTGGCGGACTCCAAGGAACCTTTCAAAATCTTGGCTCCTCATTTGGTACCGCACTGGTTGGTTCGATCTTTATGATGGCTCTGACCTTTAACTTTAATAACACTGTCCAGGCCAATCCAAATGTACCGCAGACTACAAAAACCCAAATCGCCTCAGCGACCACCGATGGCGTAGGGATCGTATCGGCAGATCAGGCCACCCAAATCCTACAATCTAAAGGTGTCGATAATGACGTAACGATCACCATTGTTGGTGACTACACTGATGCTCAAATAAAAGCCCTCAAAGAAGGCATGTTCTTTGTCTTTGCCATGGCCCTTCTAGCGCTTCTTCTCTCGAGCAACCTACCATCTACCATTAAATCGGAGTAATACATGAAAAAATCAGATAAGAAATATAGCTTACTGCAGCGTTTTAGTCTCTTCTTTTTTGATCACTGGCGCGTAAGCACCGTACTATGGGTGGCAACCATTGCCTTTGGCTTCTTGAGTTATAGCGTATTACTGCAACGCCAGGGATTCCCGAGCGTTAATCTGCCGTTTAGCACCGTTACGGGCGCATATTTTGTAAATGACCCGGCCAAGGTTGATGCCGATGTTACCAAGCCGGCCGTTGAGGCAATCCGCAAGCAGTCGGATGTTAAAACGGTAAATGCCAGCAGTGGTGCCAATTTTGTTGGTATCCAGATTGAATATAAAGAGGGGACCGACGCTAAAGCTGCTTCGGCCCAAGTCCAGAAGTCCGTTGAGGCTCTTCATTTGCCGGTCAGCGCCAAGCTCAACTACCAGAGCATCGACTTTAGCAAATATAATAACAAGTACGATCTGCTTGTTTCCGTCTACGCCCCACAAGGCACCTCGAGCGATACACTAAATGCCCAAGCAGCAACCGTAGCAAACAACCTTAAGAACGTAAAAGACGTAACTAGTACAGAAGTAGTAGCTCAAACTGAGACAGCCGTTAATCCTTTTACGGGCAAACCCGGCACTCAACAAACCTCATTTGATCGCACCGCCATAACTAAAGATGGCCAAACCACATTCTATAAATCAGTAAGTGTGGGGGTCGTCGCCAAGCCGGATACCGATGTACTGCGCCTCTATGATGGCGTTGAGCAGCAGCTTAAAGCGACTGACGGCAGCATTAATGCCGTAATCACCGGTACAACGGCCGAAAGTGTTAATGAGCAGATTAATAGTCTACAACAGAACCTTATTGAGGGTCTAATCATTGTAGCCATCATTAGCCTCATCCTCATCTCCTGGCGAGCTGGTATCGCCACCTCACTCAGTATGGCAAC
>CAZPDI010000040.1:0-6396 GCA_964585425.1 uncultured Candidatus Saccharibacteria bacterium
CCAGTCCGTGACAGCAGCTGGTCGCATTATGGACCACTCAACCGAAGTTAAGTGCTCTTTAATGGTCGTTTGTAATCTCACAACCCCTTGTTATCATTCGCCTGTCAGCTTATTCGTATGTAAACATACGAAAGATAAAAAGGTTTTGGCTGTTCCGCGTTCGCTCGCCGCTACTTACGGAATCGTTGTTACTTTCTCTTCCTGTGGGTAGTAAGATGTTTCAGTTCCCCACGTGCCCTCTATCTAGCCTATATATTCAGCTAGAAGTAATATGACATTACTCATACTGGGTTGCCCCATTCGGAAATCCCCGGGTCAAAGCTTGATTGACAGCTCACCGAGGCTTATCGCAGCCTTCTACGTCCTTCATCGGTACTCTTGCGTCAAGGCATCCATCATGCGCCCTTAAGTAACTTTTTACTTACGAGCAGTTCTAGAAAATCTAGAACTCTAATTTGACTAGCAATTTGTGTGCACAAATTGCTGTTTTTGTAATCTGATATTTATCTGATGGTTAGTCAGTATCAGACCACGGTAATTGCATTAATTACCCTATCTATTCATCTGTTAAATAACAAACTTTCATGCAACTTGTGACCAAGTGCGCACAAAAGCTCATATGAATCGAGACAACCGCGATGGTTCTACTAAAATCCGAGTTGTCAGGCCTATATATGAGCTTTTATTTTGAGCTAACCCTCAAATATTAGCACACCCACGCACCAGGTGTAAACCCCCTGGAACAAGAAAACCAAAAGACCCGCTGGCTGCGGGTCTTTGGAGCCTTATTTTGGACTAAGCTACAGGCGGTGCAGCTGGTGGCTGAGGCGTCGTTGTATCTGTATCTTCTGGGTGAATCAAGGTTTGCGCTTCGGCCATTGAGGCGCTACTTGCTTGATGCTGATACTCTACCGTAGCCGCGGCCAACTCGTTAGTGAGCTGTCGATTGCGGACGAAGAAGTAGACTGACATTCCGAGGAACAGCACTACGAGGGCGTACTGAGCGGCACCAGTTTCTGGCAAGCTGGTGGCCACATCGACGATCCTATCAATGATTGGCTTCTCTACCGGGATGTTCACGTCGTCGCCGTAGCGGTTGAACATATTATAGTCGTAACCGGTTGGGTTGGTTGATGAAGCTTGATTGTTGGGCACTGGATCTTTAACCGTTACCTTAAAGGTATTGGTAATCTTACCGCCGGCCGGAATCGTCTTAGGTGCCCAGATCAGTTTTGACTCAGTCAAGGTGCCGCCACCATTATCGGTCACATCGGCGTACATCAACACGTCAGTCAGATCTTCGGTCACCACGTAGTCTACAGCTGGGCTACTAGCTTGGTTGGTGGTTGTTAGGGTGTATTCGATCTCATCACCGGCCCGTGCAGCGCTCTTCTGTGGATCGTCGCTACGGTTTACGTATTTGGCGGTCTTGTTGAGCTTAATGAGCGAGACAGTATTGCAGACGGTGCTACTGGTTTCGGAAACAACGGGGTTGCCTGGTGTCATGGTGATGGTAGCGTTGTTACAAACCTTGGTGGCGTCAGCGGCATCATCCACAACCGTAGCGCTGACCTTAATGGTGACTACGCCATTAGCCGGAATCTTTGCGATCTTCCAGACGAAGCCGTTGGCTGACTGGGTAGTTTTGATTGCTAGACCACTAAAGCTGGCAGAGCTACTCTGCTTGAGATTCTTGAAAGCACCAGGAGGAGTAAAGGTATCGGTTACCGTCACTTCACTCGTTTGAGCGAATTGCGAACTATTGTTCTTAACTACCACATCGTAGTTTATGGTCTGACCGCGTGAAACATTTCGGTTAGCTGTCGGACTAGTCTTGACTACCGAGATGCGAGGCGAGCCGACTGGCAAGCAGACATTCGGGGTCTTGGCTTCGATACCGAGCGGTGCCGCACTACCCGTCATGCTGACGATGGCAAAGTCACAAGTGGCTGTCACGTTATCTACTTTAGCTGGGATCTTGGTAAGCTTGGTCGTGATCGTAAAGGTGACGACGCCACCAGCTGGCAGACTATTTACGCGGATACCGTAGGCATCGGCATTACCATTGGCATACTGTTTTTGTGTAGCCGCATCAACAACCGCGGTGTATTCGGAGCTGTTGAGGTTTCGGGTCGTCCCGTTAACGGTCAGGGTTGGGGTGCCAACACTCTTAAAGTCTTGCGTTCGCTCACCATTAGTAGCATCTCGTCGGAGTATATCAAGGGCGACCGCACCAGGGGCTTCTGCAGTACCGGTATTGGTCATCTTAACCTGATACTTCATCTCGGTACCAACTTTGATATCACTTGGAACAGGACTCGTAGCTCCTTTTTCGATGGTCAGGGTTGGCTTACCAACACTCAAACATACTGGGTTTGTAGCAACTGGCAGATTACCTGGCTTGCCATACAGAGCTACGTTGCAGATCTGCGACGTAACGGCTGTTACCTCTACCTTAAAGTCGGTGTAACCACCCTGATTTGCCGGGATGGCACTAAAGTCCCAGGCCACGGCTGGCTTGCCATTCACTGTAGCATTGGCAACCTTTGTAAGAGTTGTTCCAGGCCAACCATCGCCGCCCTGTGATACCAGCTTGGTACCCGTAGGAATTTGATCAATGAGTCGGAGACCAGCAGGGTAAATGACGTTACCGTTCTTGCCGGTGAGGCGATAGGTAATCTGATCCTTGACCTGAAGCTTAAAGCTACCAGCCTTAACCTCTGCTTCGGTGAAGGTTTTTGAACCGCGAGTTACAGAAACGGCCGACTTAGTAAAGTTGATACTCGGATTAGATGGAATGGTCTGGATTACCGGGTTACCACATTCGAGAGCAATAAACCAACCATTACCCATAAGTACTGGCTCGGCCGAGGTACCACTTGCCCAAGTGCTAAACATGAGTTTATGAGCCTTGTAGTAAAAATCAGCTGGAGATTTAGCCGGTGCTGTGGCGCTATAGTCTACGGGGTAAAGCGTAAAGCCCGTACCAGGGTTGCGACCAAATGAACGCCAATCACCATACTTGGTAATGGAATCATTGGGATTGACCTTGGTACCGGTTACATTGGGTCCATACAACCACTTGTAGGTTGCTCCCTGGACATCGCTTTGACTAATGCCGAGCTTGGTATAGAGTGCTTTTGCTGACTTAGCTTCGTTACTAGTGCCGTTAAAGACCTTGGCGATTAATTCGGATTTGGCTTTTGAGCCATCCCACTGGTTAACGCCGCCATTTACGACGTCGTTGGTTGTATCAGGAACTACCGAGGCATTGGACTTAACGACCTGAGGCAGAACGTTAGCGGCCACTACCACGCCACTGACAAATAGCGTTGCGATGACAGTTATTGTTCGAGCGAGCCGGACTTTTTTTAGTCTTTTTGTGTAATGGGTTAATGTTGGCTGTTTTTTCTTCATAGCACCTTAGAAGTTAATTTTAATAGATAACAACGCACTCTTATACGTAATCTCCTTTATCTTAAACTACTTGTGCTTAGGAGCGCAAGCTTTTTATGCTTACTTAAATCGAGAAAGTAAAAAAATGACTATCACGGCCCAACTAACGTCGGTAATGGTGCCGAACGGCGTTTGACTCCATTGAATTCGACTATGGAATCGCAAGAGCTTCTTTGAAGGAATAACGTTAAAGAAAATATCCGGCAGGTACAAGAGATCCGGCAAACAAGCGAAGAAAACGCCAATCGAAAGCAATAACCACTGTGCCGGGAAAATCGATATAAGAATCAGCCAGGTTATTAGCGCGCCGAAGCAATCGGCCACACCCACAATCTTGCCTTTCGGTGTTTTAAAATCTAGCCCATCAATGCCAAAATGCGGCGTACTATCCAGCACAAAGTGACTTGTAAAGGCCAGGGGAGCCGCCAGGGCTGGATCTTTGACAGCAAGAGCAATCAAGGCGCCGGTAAGCGTATGTACCGTGAGCAACATTATGCGGCTACCACATCATACAATTTAGCATCATGTTTAAGCACTAGGGCTCCGATTAAGTCATTATTACGCTGATATCGATCGAATTTATTCTCAAGATGTGTTAGCATCTCATCAATATTACTGAGGCGCTGCTCAACCACCTCAAGACGATTCTCGAGTCCATCAAGACGATCATCGAGTCGATCAAGACGATCCTCGAGGGCATCGAGGCGATTCTCGAGTCCATCAAGACGCCGCTCTATGGCTTCAAATCGTGGACCAGTTACTTCATAAACGGTACGCTTAATAATATCTGTAATAAATGTCTGGAAATGCCCTAGCGACATTTCGCCAATAGTTGTTAGTTGGTTCGTGATTTCCATACTTCTATACTACCAGCAGAAACTTAAAAAGTTCTTAAATTTTCTTATATTTTTAAAGTCTTTTTTTACAATGGGTATAAATGGTGGAGCATATCGGATTCGAACCGATGACCCCCTGCTTGCAAAGCAGGTGCTCTAGCCAGCTGAGCTAATGCCCCATGGTGGGCTTGGCAGGACTCGAACCTGCGACCTCGTCATTATCAGTGACGCGCTCTAACCAGCTGAGCTACAAGCCCACGTAACGTGGGTAACCCTAGTATTTAAGCAAAAAACCACATTTTATGCAAGGCAAACGCCAGGGATAATGCTACAATACATACATGATCTCGCGAATATTTTTTGGATTATTGGCAGTTGCCATCGGCATCGCTGGGCTGAAATACAATTTTGCCCTAACCAATACCTTTCCGCGATTAGAGTTCTTTGAGCGTAATTTAGGGGCCGGCAGTAGCTATGGTGTATATAAGATATTATGCCTCGTACTGGTCCTTGGCGGGCTGCTCTTTATCTTCGGGTTTGGACCCGGAATTGTTAATTGGCTACTCTCCCCGCTTACCGCACTTTTCCCTCAGTAGAGCCAAAATTATAACCATAAGAGTGTTGTCAATAAAACACTAGCATAAGGGGTATAAGGGGCATATAATAAGAATACGTTTCGAAAAAACAATAAGGGAGGGTGCAAGAAATGGCTGACTCATCAGCAATCGACTGGGAAAATCTAGACGTTAGCGACATCAAACTGTGTCGCATCGACAACCCAAACTGCGAATCCTGCGCAGGTTAAGTCGAACGCCCTCACGGGCGTTTTTCTTTAATACCCCAGTTCCATAAGCTTTGCAAACAACTTTCTTTCATTCATTTTAATATCATCCTGATTAAGATCCGAAAGGGCTGTAAACTTCCAGTCCTCGGCCTCTATATCGTCACTTATAATAATCTTGTCGGTATCAACTCTTGCCTTATAAACAAGCCATAATCGCCACTTACCTGCCCGAACTCCTGTCTTGGCCAAGTAAGTAAGTGCGAGACAGGGCGCCTCGTCGACAGAATCTGGCTCAACACCCAATTCTTCGACTAACTCTCTACGAAGTGCCTCTGGCGCTTCCTCGCCGTAGTCTATGCCGCCCCCTGGTAGCTCCCAGCCGTTATTGGTGCTCCAAATAACTAATACTCTACCCTTATCGTCCTGAAGCAATCCTTTAACTGGCACTCTGTACACATGATCATCTTCCATATACCTAAGTATACCAGCCGGACCTTACCTCAAAAAAGTAGATTCTTGCTTATTGCAACTTTGTGGCATTAAGAGGGTCTTATTGCAACTTATTCGCAGTAAGGAAAAATCGTTTATTTTCAAAGGGCTCGCCCGTCATACTACGCCCACATCACTACCAGTAAAAGTAAAAAGAAAACCGCCTCTTTCGAAGCGGCTTCTCGTTGAAAATCTAAGTAGTGCAGGTAATTCCGTCGTTAAATCCAATAAGAAGTTTCAAGTGAATCCCGAGGGATTCAATCGACCTAGAAGTGCCGCAGTCTTGGAAATGGAGCACATTCATACGAATAGCTCTACATATCTAGACTGGCCGTAGGAAACCCTACGGAACGTCTTGCGACGTCGTATCTCCCTAGAAAGGAGGTGATCCATCCGCACCTTCCGGTACGGATACCTTGTTACGACTTCACCCCAATTACTGGTCTCACCTTAGGGCCTAGTAAAATAGGCACTTCGGGTGCTACCAACTTTCGTGGTGTGACGGGCGGTGTGTACAAGACCCGGGAACGTATTCAACGTGGTATGCTGACCCACGTTTACTAGCAAATCCGACTTCAAGCAGGCGAGTTTCAGCCTGCTATCCGAACTGGGACCGGTTTTGATGCGATTAGCTCCCCCTCGCGGGTTGGCAAGACGCATTGTACCGGCCATTGTATGACGTGAGTGGCCCGAGGTGTAAGGGCCATGCCGACCTGACGTCGTCCCCACCTTCCTCCCGGTTGGCCCGGGCAGTTTCGTATGAAAAATACAACATACAATAAGGGTTGCGCTCGTTGCGGGACTTAACCCAACATCTCACGACACGAGCTG
>CAZPDI010000041.1:0-6215 GCA_964585425.1 uncultured Candidatus Saccharibacteria bacterium
ACCACCATCGAAGACTTGGTCCGCCTCGGAGCGAAGAACCAGGAGATCCTCAAGCGCATCGGCAACGGTACGCTCCAGATCGACGACGTTCTTCCTGCTCTGCAGCGGATCATCGAGGGCCGGTTCTCCGATCCGGACCTCATCCACAGCATGTTCGTTTCGCCCCAGACCCAGCTCGCCAACGTGCGCAGCTGGAACCTGGAGCGGGGCTGGGACTTCATCGAGGCCCACTTCGTGCAGGCCGCTGCCGAGCTCGAGGCCCTGACCTGGCCGAGCGACCGTCTGACGGTTCTCGTCCTCGTCCCGTACCTCGACACCGTCCAGCGCACCTTCGAGGAGCTCTGGGCCGTGGCTTCGGCTGCCCAGCCCAACAACTGGCGCTGGGACGAGCTGAAGAGCGACGCGGAGCACCTGCGTCTGCTCGAAGGCATCGAGCACGTTCCCGGTCTGCGCTGGGAGGTCATCGACCTCGGTGCGAACTGGGATCCCCGTGAGGGCATCCGTCCCGTCGACGTCCGCGCCGCCAACTCCGCCCACGCCGGTGTGCTGGCTGCGGCCGGCCACTTCCCCAAGTGGGTGCAGGCCATGGACGGAACGAAGGTTCCCTACGTGTGGTTGCCGGGCTACCAGGTCACGATCCCCGGTAGCGAGGCCTGGCGCTACGTGCCGTGCCTCAGCTGGGATCGTGGGGACCGCGAGGTCGACCTGGGCGCCGTCTGGGACGGCCGCCGCAGCATCAGGTGGGCTTGCCCGGTCGTCAAGGAGTAGCGGCACTCGGGACTTGGTCCCTTGGGGCTTGGAGGGCCTTGGGTTTCGACCCTTGGCTCTCCGCCCCGCAGGGGCGCAAATTTAGTACTACGAAAGTAAGACTGAAGAAGCGCCCCTTCTTCATGCCTAAAATTTGGTATACTTATATACGGAGAGTAGGCTCATGAACGTATGTTTACGGATGTGCGTCGCCGAAATCTCTTGAAAGGTCGCATTATTGCCAGAGTCTAGTTGTTTACGGACCATTAGAGTGTGCAAGCGGCATACCGAGTACTCCGTGCTTCTCATGGGGAATATATATTCCGTATAAAATACAAAGTCTGGATGCGTCTGGACTTGGTGGAACAGAAAATGAGAAGCGCTAACGATCCCCGGTAACGAGGCCTGGCGCAACGTGCCGTACCTCAACTGGAATCGCGGGAACCGCAAGGTCAACCTGAACGCCAACTGGGACGACAACCGCAACAACAAGTGGGCTTGCCCGATCGTCAGGGACTGCTCGTAGGTAAGGAGCGCTTTATGCGCTCCTTACTGCAACTAGGTGAGTGATTTAATCCAACCGCCCAGCATTCGGCCTGCCTCATGAATCTTTGATTCATGTTCTTGGTATGCTTCGTTGGATATACATTTACAATCCTTACAAAGTCTTATAAGTAGGCGCAAAAGATCTAACTTTGCAGAAGCTTTACGCAATTGCTGGAGTTTTACCTCTCTATTGCTTGTAGCTGCTGCTGTTAAGACTGCTTCAATAGCTTCAAGTAACTGATCTCCAGTTCTTTGCCCTAGACTGTATCGCTCAGATTTCGGAAACTTTAATACTAATAAGTGCCAGGAAACATAATTTTGATAAAGAATATGGATAATCGGAACGTCAGCGGGATCCCCATTCAGCTGAGTTTTGATTTCGCTGCGGGGGGGGGGGCGATAATGGTCTTTTTAGGCATGGTAGTAATTCCGATATTACATTAGATGATGTGATTTCGACAAAGGCGCTTTTTACTGCATGGGCAAAGTTTGGCAAAGGTAAACACTCCCGATTTGATGTTCTGCATTACGAAAGGAACGTAGAACAAAACATTTTTGAACTGCATGATGTATTGCAAAACAAACAGTATCGACATGGCAGTTATGAGCCATTTACAATTTGCGATCCAAAGCAACGTTTGATTCACAAGGCAACAGTGAGTGATCGACTTGTTCATCAAGCCGTAGTTAGTGCTATTGAGCCTGCTTTCGAGCGCCAATTCATCTATGATAGCTATTCCTGCCGCAAGAATAAAGGCACCCATGCAGCCATAACAAGGTTACAGAAGTTTCTTCGCGCGGCCAGTCGCAATAATACACGCACGGTCTATGCGCTTAAATGTGATATAAAGCAATTCTTTGCTTCTATGAACCACGAGATTCTGCGTAGCCTTCTCAAAGTTCAAGTACAAGATCCCGATGTGTTGGCGCTGCTTGATGAAATCATAGAAAGTTTGTCTACTGCTCCTGGTAAGGGGATTCCTCTAGGTAATATAACCAGTCAACTATTTGCGAATATCTACTTACATGAGCTGGATTGGTTCGTTAAGCAGGAGCTAGGGGAAAAGCACTATTTACGTTATTGTGACGACTTCGTATTCTTAAACACTGACCGTAAACACCTTGAAAGTCTCATCCAGCCCATAAGGGATTTTCTAGCAGAACGCCTTAAGCTGACTATCCATCCTGATAAGATAACGATTCACAGCTGGTCGCAGGGCATTGATTATCTTGGGTATGTTACCAAGCCATATTGTTTGGTATTGCGCCACAAAACTAAGCAACGAATGCTAGACAAGGTTACTAAAGTCAATTTAACGTCCTATTTAGGCATCTGTTCGCATGCTGATACTCATGAGTTAAGCCAGCTTCTTCAGTCAAAAACATGGGGAGAATGAGACACTTCTGAATATAGCGCTTTTGTGTCTCATTTGTCTCGTTTTCTGTCCCATACCTCCTTTGGATAGTTCGTGACCTGTATGGGGAGCCAGATACTTGACTTTTATAAATATACATACTATTATTTGTTAACACTGCAATTGAACCTCGACAAAGGGAGAAACTGGTGGAACGAATCGGCAAGATCATTGCCAAGAGCGCCGCCTGGATGGCTGCACTCATGTTCTTGGTCGTCGCCCCGATGGTCGCGTACTCGCATGCTGGGAAGCAACAGCAAGCGGCCCGTGACAAGTGGGGCACGCAGCTCGATGGAACCGTGGTCAAGACCAAGGGTCCGATCATCGGCGATGAGCTCAACCGCGAGACCTACATCAAGTTCGCCGGCCACAACGGTGAGCCTGTCACAGTGATGCGCATCATGTACTACAAGCATCGCGTCGGCGACAAGATCCCGGTCTGGCAGTCCAAGAGCGGTGCGGCCTTCGTGAAGTACGACTACGAGGAGTCCTCCAACTGGGCGGGCTGGTACAAGGGACATCGCATCTCACCCTGGCCGACCACGCAGGGCACCTACTTCTGGCGGTTCGTCTTCATCGGTCTCGGTGGTGCACTCGCTGCGCTTCTGATCTACCACATCGGTTGCTGGATCGAAGAGGTGGCGCACAAGAAGCGGCGCGAGAAGCTCATCGTTGCCGAGGCGGCCTGAGCCACTTTCAGGACCGGAGCCTTCGGGCTCCGGTCCTGGCCCGACCTAAGTCTTTAGCAATACAAACTGAAGTTTTGGGTCGTGATTATATTCAAAGGTTCGAAACACGTCCAGTAGGGGGAGCCATATAAACTTTCGAACTTCAGGAGACCGCAAGGTCTCTTTTTGGTATGATGTAACCATGAAAAACGCAATCCTACTCCATGGCAGTTTAATAGGTCGCAAGAATGGTTTGAGGCTAGAAGCTAGATATGCTCCAAGATAAACTATTTTGGCTCGGACTAATCTCTGTAATCATCAACCTGATTGGTTATGTGCCGTATATTCAAGGGATCTTTAAAGGCACGGTAAAGCCCCAACGAATTACCTGGGGAATTTGGGTAGTACTAACTTCAATCACCTTTATCAACCAAGTAATTAATGGTGGTGGATATTCTGCCTACTTCTTTGGTAGTACTACGCTGCTTGTTACTACCGTCTTCCTGCTCTCTATAAAAAGAGGTATGGGTGGTCGAAGCAAATTTGATTTATTAGTTCTTTTTGCCTCGTTAGCTCTGTTTGCACTATGGGCGGTTACCCGTGATACTAGGACGACTACTATCATCGCCGTTACTATTGATTGTATTGCAGCTCTGCCAACACTCTATAAGGCATATGTCCATCCAGAAACAGAGGTTTACTTGCAGTGGATATTAGCGGCGGTTGCCGGTTTTTTCTCAATGCTGGCAGTCGGCACCTCTACCGATTACATCTTATACATATATCCGCTCTATATTGTACTTATGAATGGTCTTATCGTTTTGGCTAAGTTTGTAGGTAGTCGCAAGAAGGTCACAGTCTAAGCTATACTTTTACTATGAACGACAAAGGCAAAAAAATACTCGAAACAATTAGGTACGCCACCATATCGACCGTAGATGAGACGGGAGCACCATGGGCCGCACCAGTCTGGTATGTATTTGATGATAACTTTGATATCTATTGGTGGTCACCCTTTGAAACGCAACATTCAAAAAATATCAGTAACAACCCCAATATATATGTAACTGTTTTTGATTCTACGCTCCCGGAGGGTGAAGGAGTTGGTTTGTACCTTCGGGCACGGGCTGGCGAAATTAGCGATGATGAACTTGATGCTGCAATCGAACGCTACAATAACTCAACGAAGATATTTAAGCTTGATCGAGAGAATTGCACTGGTAGTGCTCCAACGAGAATCTACAAAGCAGTCACTAAAGAAGGCTGGACTAACGATGGAGTAACTAAAGACGGCTTCTATATTGATAAACGGGTTCAAATATGAAAACAATAGTGATCACCTCTACTCCAGAGCTTTGGAAAGAAGCGCAAAAGACTGGCGAGTACACGCGCTCAACTATTAACTCAACCCTCGACGAAGTTGGGTTTATTCATGCTACTAGCCCAGACCAAACGATCGCAATGCTTAATCGGCACTTCACCGACAGAAACGATATATTACTACTGATTATCGACCTTGAAAAAGTTAAGCCTGAGGTGAAGTTCGAAGCACCTTTGAGTGGTAGCAAAGGAACCTACCCGCACATATATGGAGCTCTAAATACGGATGCAGTTATTAACACACAGGTACCCAAGAAAGACCCGTCGGGCCAGTTCGTAGGTGATTTAGAGGAAGTGATAACCACATGAATATCCTCATCATAATTATCGGCAGTCAACTTCTCTTCACCACAGGTGATCTGCTGGCTCGATACAACATGCGAGCCAGCGGGTTTAAGTTAAGTACATTTATTGCTTGGTGGTTCTTGGTGTACGTTGCGGTGCGTTGTGTGGCAACATTGGGCCAGCTGTTTGTATTTAGCAATATGGAAGTTGGTAAGACTATGGCTTTGTTTGGGGCATCGAGTCTCGTGTTAGTAAACGTACTCGGGTTCTTTTTGCTGGGCGAGAAATTATCTTTGCCTATTTACCTCGGCATTATGTTAGCTGTAGCCGCGATTCTAATTGTAGGGTTTAGTAAATGATGAAAACAGTCCACGACAGCGCTACGCCAACTCCCGGCCAGCAAGTTATTACGGCTTGAGTTTTTATGCCTAGGATTGCTCGGAGTTAGTGTGCTTGTGTGGTGGCTGTTCAATGCACCGCTCGTTAGTCTTGTTATAAGTCTCCTGGCTCACTTTATTGGGGCATTGCCAACCTACAAACGAGTCCTGCTAAATCCAGAAAGTGAAAGCACACTCTTTTGGTTCTTTTTCTTTGCCGCCAATGTAGTAGGTATTTTTGCGAGCATGGGCAGCTCATTCTCTGCCATAGTATTTCCAGTTTATTTCACGCTTTTTGACGGCAGTTTGTTCGTGCTATCCATGCGAAAGCGAACCCCAATTCAGCCCAGTTAGTTGAATACCGTCACTTTTTGGTATGATGAACGTATGCAACCTGTCATTATAGACCCAACCCAGCCAAATCAATTTATTACTCACTTTGTTAATTATGCACCAAGCGGAGATTTATTAGATCTGGGTGCCGGCCATGGTCGTCATGCTAGGTTCGCTTTTGAACACGGCTTTAATGTAACTGCCGTTGAGCCAGATAGTGAATTATGTGCCATTCTTGAGCAAATCCCAGACATCTCAGTAATCAAGTCCGACATTGCTTCATATCATCCAGATAAAGACTTTGATGTTATTATTTGCGCTATGGTTCTGCACTTCCTCGATAAGCAAGAAGTAGATCAAGCAATCCAGCTCATGCAAGAAACTACAAAGCCCGGTGGCATAAATGTCATTTCGGCCTACACAGATCAAAATAATGCTGATTTTATGGCGAATAATCCTTATGG
>CAZPDI010000042.1:0-5944 GCA_964585425.1 uncultured Candidatus Saccharibacteria bacterium
GACACGAGGTCTACGTCTTTGCACCTTCCGATGGTATCCTCGTCCGCGAAGAAAATGAGCGCATTGTTCGCTTCCCGGCCATTAAGGGGTTGTTTGTCGAAAACTACATGACGAGCGTATTTTTCCCGCCCCAGCAAATACGCAAAATCGAGAAACTCAATCTCGATATTATTCACTTCCATGACCCGTCACAAATCGGCCTACTGGGTGTACATATCGCCCTCAAAAATGATATTCCGCTGGTAAGCACCTACCACACTGATTTAAATGAATATATTAAGTCTTATCCTATTATGGGACCGGGCTTTATGGTTTTGAGCGCGCTCGCTCCCCTGATAACCGGCGGCGGTTTTAGGGATGCCAAGCTCATCCGCCCAAGCCGGAATCGCTTATCGATGAGCCGCCAAGCCCTCAAGCAATCCATGACGCTGATTCATAATTACTGTGATTTGGTGATTGCCCCGAGCCAAAAAATGGAAATGCAGCTTAAGCGCTGGAAGACTAAGGCTCCTATCGAGATATTGCCAACAGGTGTTGATAAAATTACAACTACTAACCAGGAGATTCAGCAGCGTAAAGAACAATTTGGCATTACCGATAATGACCTCGTAGTCATGTTTGTTGGTCGACTCGGCAAAGAAAAGAATGTTGAGCTGCTCATTAAGGCCTTTGCAAAAGCCCGCAAGACCCTGCCTAATCTTAAGCTCCTCCTGGTAGGCGACTTTAAACATGGTGACACGCTGATTAATCTAGGTACAGAACTAGGTGTAGCTAATTATATTATCAAGACGGGCTATATCGAGAATACCGATCTTGGAGCAGTACTAGGTTGTGGCGACCTTTTTGCCATGCCGGCGCTCACCGATACCCAAAATCTAACTCTTAACGAAGCGGCGCGAGCTGGACTCCCCCTTCTGGTAGTTGATCCGCTTATTAATAACGTCATAAAAGACGGCCTCAACGGCTATATAACTAAACCGACTATCACTGCTTTTGCCGAAGGCATTATTAAAATACTTTCTGATCCGACTAGGGCCAAGAAGATGGGCGAATTAAGCGCTAAGCGGGCCGAAGCCTACAGCGAGCACTCACAAGCCACAAAGCTCGCCAATTTATATCGAGAAATCCTCCAAAAAAACGCCTAGTTGAGCCTTTGAATATATTATTTGTACAAAAAGGCTTTTTTTGCTTGCCAAAGTAACTAAATATCGAATACAATAAGCATAAGAAGAAAGAACAAGATGCGAATATCCAAACATAGATGGTTAGTCATGCAGTTGGTCGTGCTTGCTGTGGTCACAGTAGGATTTTTAGGTGTACGCCCTCACCTTGCTCGTGCAGTCACGGTAAATCCCAGTCTCATCGGCTCCCCTATGGCCGGCAGCGGCATAGCTGGTGACCCCTATGTGATCACAACCTGCGAGCAGCTACAAGATGTTGATAGCATCATTAATGATGATCAATATTTTGTGTATATCCTTGGCAACGACATCGACTGTTCCGGGTCCGGTGGTTTTAATAGTGGTGCCGGCTTTAAGCCGATTGGTAGTAACGGCTCATTTACCGGCTCTCTGGACGGCCGCAACCATAGCATCGACAACCTAACGATTACCGCTACTGACACTAATGGTCGCACCGCTCTATTTGCTCACACCCATACTGCCTCTATTAATAATGTTAAAATACTCAACATAACGGTCACCGGAACAAGTGCTGCCGATGGCAATGGCGGCACAGCCGCAGTCATAGGATATGCTGGCGACAACACAACCATCGACCGCGTTACGGTTAGTGGCGACATCAGCTCAACCGATTGCAGCAACTCACCTAATGTTGGCGGCATTATTGGCGTCACCGCACCCGGCAATACGCCCAACTTTATTACTACGACGTCATCGAGCGGTAACCTGCATGTGAGCGGAACTAACTGCTCAGACTATACTGCCGCGGTTGGCGGCCTCGTCGGGAATGTAGTCGGGACAGGAACTGCCAGCCTAGAGATGTATAACGTCTACAGCACCATGGACATTACCCTAGAGGGCAATCAGCAAACTGCCTGTGTTAGTGAGCATTGTCGGGCAGTAGGTGGACTCATTGGTGTACTGCATAGCAGCGCCAGTTCACTACTTATTAATGGATACAGTACTGGCGGGACCGAGATAGTCGACAACGGCGCCGTACAGGAATACCGTGTAGGCGGCATTATTGGCATTCAATATACCTCTACGCAGCTACAGGGCGTATTTAGTAGTCGAAGCTTTGCAGCACCCGCTGGCTGTGAGCTTGGTGCCTGTGATGATAGTCAGCACGTCTACGGTGCCCTGGTTGGTGATGAGGGCGGCAACTGGAGCGCTAATACCATCGTCAACGTCGCCTATGACCGTGGCTTAGCTCCAAATGATTCTTGCTATAACAATTTATCAGACACTGATTGCCAAGCGTACAACATAGGTGGTCTCGACCCCAACTACCTTAAGGGCAACACCACCAATGGTCCGCTCGGGTCATTCGAGTTTCCTTCGGTCTGGAATGTCGTAGTAAACGACTATCCTGTTCTGAATCTAAATCAATCATTTTACCCAAATAAGATTACGAACGTGACAACTAGTGTTGTGTCCACGACAACGATTAATGTCAGTTGGGTGCCAGTAAACGCCCCTAGCGAGCTCTATGATTACCAAATCATATGTAAATTAAGCGATGAAACCGTATGGGGATTCTGTTTAGGTGACATTGCCAACACCCAGACAAGTGCAAGCATTACCGGGCTAACAGCCAGTACCAGCTACGACTTTAGGGTCGTTCCTCGCGCCATCACCAATGCCTATCCCGGCGAGGCGTCGGTTACAGCTACTGGCGTAACTGCAACGCCCGGCTTTACCCTCGTATCCACATGCCAGCAATTACAGGATATCAATAATGACCTCGAGGGCTTTTATGAGCTTGCGGGTAACATCGACTGCAGTGACACTGCGACCTGGAATAGCGGCATGGGCTTTGATCCCATCGGCAATTTTAATTATAGCGACCTTGGTGCCACGGGCTTCTTCACTGGCATTTTAAAAGGCAATAACTATACGATTAGTAATATCTACTCGGATCTAACATCAAATGGGCCAGCTTCATGCGGTCTATTCGCAGCCACCTCCGGCTACGCCGTCATTCAAGACCTCAAATTAGATAGCCCCGTATGCCTCGCTGATGGCGTAGCCGGCAATCTAATCGGAGTTGGAAGCGGAAGCAACACTATAACCAATACGCACGTTACGAACGGTGTCGTCGGTGGCGACCTGAGTCTTGCTGGCGGTGGAATGATCTGGATCGCTCAAAGCAATGAAAGTGAATACCCCGGAATGTTCACCGTGCAAAAGTCCTCATTCACCGGCAGCATTAATGCGCATAATCCGATGTATATCGGTGGCTTTGCGGGCTCAATCATCGGTGACATTGATGTACAAAACAACTACAGCAATGCGCAGGTCACAACCGATGCGGCCACGGCCGCGGGTGGCTTTGCCGGAACGCTCGCTATGGCTGATGGTGCTACTCTCAAGAATAATTATGGTGCCGGGTCAATCAATATAGTAAGCAGCGATCCAAACTTAAACCCCGCCGAGCTTTACGGCATCATTCCTGATACTGCTAGCCTCATGGGTGGGTTTACTGCGGCAACCGTCGGTATCGAAACCGCCGACTACACCATGAGCAAGAACTTTACCTATACTTCGCTTTCTAGCCAGAGTCCCGAAAATGCTCAAGGTGGCTTCCTGGCGTTAATGATACCTACAGCTCCTGCCGTATTTGATAACTACTACGATGCCGACCTGGCTGGTAGTAGCGATTGTGCACTTGCGTTTTCCCCTGGTCAGCCATCGTGCACCGGCATTAGCGGCCAACCTGATTACTTTAAGAACAACAGCACCAACCCGCCACTTAACAGCTGGGACTTTGACAGCATATGGATGACGACTAGCGAATTACCCGTCTTTGGCACCAAGGTCACGACCGGCATCACCACCATCTCCGAAGAACGATTAAACCAACCCAAGACTACACCCAAGCCACCTACTGGCGAAGCGCCTGATGTTAGCGTGGCCGATAATCCCCTCAACGCAGCAATCGGCAATCAAAATACGAGTAGCGGCATCACCGCAAACTCAGAACCCACCGATGAACAAGGCGTCCTAGGAGCGATCAAGCACTTTGTACGCAACCTGCCGGAAGCTGTCGTCGTGGCTTTTCCATATGCCCTATTTGGCCTGCTCTTATTAGCTGCCCTGGCACTGCTGGTTGAGCTATATCGCGAGCTACGACGCCTCCATATTGTTCAGGCTCTGCTACACAAACAACAGCTCTTGGCCGAGGAGCGCGATGCCTTCTGGCACCTGGCCGCCAACTACCTGCGCGCCCCAGTAACCTTGATTGTTGGTGGTGCCGAAGCTTTGCACGAAGCCAACGTCACCTCCCTCTCAACCGATCTACAGACCATTGCTGCCAGCCTCCAGCAAAAAGTTGCTCAGATCATGGCCAAAATCGAAGGCAGTACCAGCTTGCAGTCCATTAGCCAAGTGCAAACGGGACGCGTCACGCACATTGCTCGTCGAGCGCTCTTTATCGTGCCCGTGGTAAGCGTTGCAGTTTTAGCAACATTTGCTAACTACGCCGCCACGAGCTACCGCAATATGAGCCCTGGCGTATTGGGCTATGTAGCTCAAATTGCCGGCTTTATACTCGTCAGCATCATCTTCTACTGGGTACTTAGTTTACTCACGAGCGGCAAGTCTAAACGCAAAGCTGCCGAGGCGCAATTAGAACAGCAGACTGCCGAGCTCAACCACGCACGACACGAGCTTATCGAAGATACTGCCAAACTACTCAATCCCGATCTAACCGTACTGGAGGGCACGTTAGCTCATATGTCGGTGGATGAGGCCGCCCTAGAACCAAGCAAGACACTTCGTGAAGGCACCCAGCGTCTGCGTGAGATTGTCCGGAGCTTTAGTCTGCTTATTAAGGTCCAAGAAGATCCTCTCCTGCCGCAAACGACTCAAAGCATTGATCTTAACAGCATCCTTACCAAAGTTCGCTCCAAACTCACCCCGCAAATTACCGCCAAGGGCGTACGGGTGGTTGCACCAGCTACCTCTCTACCGATTACTGCCGAAAATGACTTAGCTAACCAGGTTATCGAGAGCATTGTCGCCAACGCCGTGGACTACAGCCCGAACAATGGCACGGTCAAAGTCGAAGCTCGTAAGCTCCAGGATGCCATCCAGCTGCGCATCAGCGACGAAGGCCGCGGTATTAACGCCAAGCAGCTTGACCACCTCTTCCAACCCTTTGTACGCACCGATGGTACCTCGGCCATGGATATGAGCCACGGCGGCTTTGGTATCAACCTCTACCTCGATAAACTGATCATGGAAAAACTTGGCGGCAGCATCAGCGCAACCTCAACCCCCGGTAAGGGCACGGCCATTACCATGACCTGGCCAGCATGAACGGCGGGCAACTCCGCAAAGACTACTTTTTAGATAGTTACGTTATTATTGCGCCCAAGCGCCAGCAGCGGCCCGACGACAAGAAAGTACCGACGAATGATCATACCGAAAGCCCAGGGGACGCCGATATCGTGCACGAGCGTGGCCTGTATCAGTTAAAGAATCAAGCTGGCGACTGGATTGTTAAGGTTATTAATAACAAGTACCCAGCCCTCTCGCTGGACACGCCTGCGGCTTTTGGCAAACAGGAGGTTATTATTGAGACTCCGGAGCATGATGTAGAGTTCTCGGAGCTGTCACTCACCCAAATTGAGCGCATCTTTAGCGTCTATATTAAGCGTACCTTAGCTATGTACCACACGCCTGGCATCCGCTACGTGTCGGTGTTTAAAAACGACGGTGCCCGCGCCGGCGCCTCTATCCGCCACGCCCATAGTCAAATC
>CAZPDI010000043.1:0-5885 GCA_964585425.1 uncultured Candidatus Saccharibacteria bacterium
TCGTTTGCTTTTCTTAATTGGTCCACTATCTGTTTGAGTAATTCGGGTGTACCGGCTGCAAGAACGTACCTATCCCAGCTACTGCTAGTTTTCGTATAGTCTAGCGGATAGCCGTCGAGATCACACATAACACTACCGGCCTCAGTTAGGATAACCTGCGGAGCTAAGGTATCCCACTTTCCAGCCTTAGTACTTGTCTGCATAGCGACATCTGCTTCTCCGGCTGCAACTAATCCAACTTCTGCGCCAAAAGACGCTTCCGGGAAGGCGTCCTTAAAGCCAAGCTGTGCGACAGCGGCATCAAGGGGACGAACATCATTCTGCATCATATTACGACCCGCTAAGATTGATTCAGAAATGTCAGTAATCTGGCGTACCTGTAGCTTCTTAGTCACACCCTCCTTGATGCTGAATGCACCTTTGCCAGCTTCACCGTAATACCACTCATTGCGGAATGGTAAATACACCACACCAAGCACTGGCGTACCTTTATCTAGGAGTCCAATCATTACTGCGGGAGTATCACGCCCAGCTATAAAACCTTTTGTATCATCAAGTGGATCCATCATCCAGACACGTCCATCGTAAGACCTCGGCAGCAAAGGGTTTTCTTCAGTCAGGATTTCATCGTGTGGAAACTCTTTGTTGATTCCTGCACGTAGTAAGTCATCGGACTCTTTATCAGCATTTGTTACGGGGTCAAACTGATCTCTTTTATAACTGATATCCAGGCTAGTCCCATGGTATTTTTTAAGTATTTCACCAGCTTGCTCTGCTAGGTTCATTGTTAGGGTTAATTCTGGTGAAGCATTTGCAATTTGATTCATGAGGTAATTATACATCACATGCTATGGTTCAATTGCCTACAATAAGGGCATATTATAATTGACGAAACGGCATATATATGATACTATGTATGCGAAAGTTCTGCTGCAATGGCAGACCCCTGAAATATGGGCCATCCCGGAATAGGAAGGATACCAGATGCGTACTCGACGAGGACGTACCCTTGAGCCCCCGAAGGCCATCCCGTTGACCCGGAGCCAGCAGGAGGTGACGAAGCAACAGCTGCTCGCTACGGATATCATCCGTGCGATCGCTGCCTTCGCCATCGCTCGCAACCCCGGCAACGTCAGGGACGGCGTCAAGCTCAAGTGGAGCCACATGGGTATGGTGATCATCACCCCGAAGAACGGCAACAAGACCATCAAGGTCGATGCCCGACTCGAGCCCGGCAGCACGATCAAGCAGATCGAAGCCGATATCTCCATCACCAACGGCGCAGTTCCGCACTGCAGCTTCACGGCGTGCATCCAGTGGCGCGACAACGGCGCAGTTCGCAACCAGTACACCTACACGCTGTTCGCTCGCCAAGAGCCCGACGGCAGCATCACCATCATCGACCCCGAAGCGCCGGCCACCCCGGCAGCCTGACCGAGGTCATCATCCGTCCACAACTCCTGCGATCCGCTCGCCTGGAGGGGTGGGCGGTTTCGCATTTTTATAGAAGGTTCTAATGCTGGAGGCAGCTATCCACTAAACGGGCTTTGCTACGTGTATTTATAAACAACCCATCTTTAAACGACGAACCGCCCCACACAGGGAGCGGTTCTTGTCGCTCTCCGCGTGAAGCGGGAAGGGGTCAACGGAGCATGACTTGGATGTCAGACAGGTTGAGTCGGGTGACCTTGACGATGATCTGGGCAGCGATGCCCTCACCTTCGATCAGGATGCCTCTGAAGACGCGTTGCGCATCGGTGGCGTTCGGCGGCATTGCCTGGTCTCCGGCAAGGCGCATCGCTTTCTGAAACCTGGGCGTCTGCGGCAAATCGCCTCGCGGAGAACTGCCACCCTCACCGATGAGCTCGATGATGTTGGCGGTAACGCTCTCGGGCGTGAGCCCAAGGGTGTTCAGGGTTCGTACGTCCGCGAAGTCACCCTCGTCCATCCTGATCAAAGCTGCCAGCAGGTGTTCCGTCCCCACGTAGTTGTGAGACAGGAGACGAGCTTGCTCATCGGCGGTTCGCATGATGTCATCCATGCCTTGTGCGCCAACCAGCCCGATGTGCACTTCGATGCGGAGCGTTCTGTTGGCTTCCGCAAAGATGAGTCGCTTGATTCGCCTGGCGATCTGGTACTGAAGCTGTGCGATGGTGCGTCGTCGCAACGGCTTGTTGACGGCCGCGATCATGATGGTGATGTCGGCAGGCGAGGAGTCCCACGGCAGGTGAGCATCGACGAAGACATTGGTGCCAACGATGAGTGCATCGCCTGCCATTGAACCGAATACCTCCACAGATGCGAGCATCAGCTCGTTGTCGAAGTCTTCTTGACCAATGAGGTTGATCGCATTACGACCAGCCTGGTTTGCAAGGATTACGTGATGGGGCATGACGCCTCTTTCGGTAGGATTTCAAGGAGTAGCAAAACTATACATCATTTATGATTAAAAATCAATAAATCTTGCAATACCCATTCCATTAAGGTGCGTACCATTCATGCTTATAAACCACCCCTGGATTTGCTATAGTTAAGGTTATGAAAGACGCGCTCGGAATTCTGGCAGTTATAATTGGCTTTATTGGGTATGTGCCATACTTCCAAACAATCTTTAGCGGCAAAACGAAACCACATGCTTTTACGTGGCTCGTATGGGGAACTCTTACCGCTATCGCTACTGCCGGGCAGGTTGCGGGTGGCGGCGGGGCAGGAGCGTGGGTAACAGGCTTCACGGCTTTAATTAGCTTTACTATTTTTGGACTGGCATTAGCTAGGGGAGTAAAAGACTTTCCTTTATCTGACTGGCTATGTCTTGCCGGATGTTTTCTGGCGGCAGTATTGTGGGCAGTTACGAACGATCCGCTAACAGCCGTTATTTTGATTACCATTATCGATGCCGTAGCCTTTATTCCTACAATCCGTAAATCATACTACAAGCCAGATAGTGAGCCAGCCTTTACGTACGCCATGAGTGGGCTCAAGTTCTTTATTGGGATACTAGCGCTACAGCAATTATCCCTTGTTACTGTTCTGTACCCAGCTTCATTGGTTCTGGCAAATGGTGGATTCGTACTCATGCTGTGGGTACGGAAGAGAAGCCTTATTAAATAACCAGATTTTATTTGACTTTTATAGCTTTTAGTGCTATTATGCACTAGTTCTCATCCCGAGACAGTTCCCAAGAGACAAGGAGGGCAGAGATGCCCGCAGTCACCATCCACTACCCGCGTCACGCCATGGACCCCACCGACAAGGTGCGCTTCAAGCGCACCGTCAAGGAAGAGGTGGCCAAGTACATGGATGCCGTCGACCCCGAGACGGGTCAACTCACCCGCTACGCGGCCGACCCGGACGCGTTCATCGACCTCATCCTGGTGCCCTACGACCCGGAAGATGCCGAGGTCACCACGCCGTTCGTCGCCACCATCGTGACCTACGACTGGCCGGACCGCATGAACGACCTCGACCGGCGCATCCGAGCGATCACCAGCAACGTGCGCATCATGGGCTTCACCGTGGACATGGAGGAGCGCTACCCCGAGGGCAGCGAGCTCATCTCCTTCACCTTCCTGGGCAAGGTCCCCGGCGCATGGCACGCCGTCTGATCATGTTCTGCGCGCATCAATGCGCAGCGTTTGCCAGTACGCAACTGGCTTCACCCAAGTGCACAATGCTTTGCGCATTTAGGTGAGCATGAACCTAAGGTCTTCTCTCGATATGATATGATTATTTCATGAAACAAGCTGTATTACTTCATGGCACAGGTGGTAACAATAAAGACTACTTTTGGTTTGCCGATACTAAGAACTATCTCGAGGAGCATGGCTATACTGTTTGGTGGCCAGCCTTACCCGATACCGACTCGCCCGAACTAGAAGCATCTATTAGGTATGTTCAAGAGAATATGCCGGCACTTGATGAAGAGTCGATACTTATTGGTCATTCATCGGCATGCCCACTGATATTAAGTATTCTTCAGCGAGGATCACTTCATATCAAGCAAGCAATCCTGGTAGCTGGCTACTACAGTGCAATCGGCGATGTTGTCTCGGACAAGATGATCGAAAAGAATGGTTATGACTGGGACAAAATACGGGCTTCAGCCGATGAGATTGTTCTCATCAACTCCGATAACGATCCTTGGGGTTGTAATGATGTTCAGGCTCGACCCATAGCCGAAAAGCTTGGCGCTAAGTTTATCTTTGCCGAAGGTCAAGGTCATATGGGTTCTGGTACATACAACCAACCTTATCGTGAGCATAAGTTAGTTAAAGACCTCATTAAACTATGATCTGCTCGTGAAATTCTATCTGTCCTCGTTTAAATTCGGTAAAGAAAAAGATCAACTTAAAATACTCGCCCCAAAAGGCAGAATCGCTATTATTCCCAATGCGCTTGATTTTCGAGAAGTCGATGATGAGCGAACTATACGAAGTCTAGAAAACAAGGTAGAACGTCTCGAGCAGCTAGGACTGCATACCCAAGTTATTGATCTTAAGAATTATTTCGGGCGAGAAGAAGATTTACGTAAAGTTATAGAAGACATAGGCGCTGTCTTTGTGCTCGGCGGCAATGTTTTTGTTCTGCGGCAAGCAATGAAATTAAGCGGCTTAGACAACATTTTGACCATGCTCAGGTATGACCCAGATTTCTTATATGCCGGGTATAGCGCTGGCGGTTGTGTATTGGCACCATCGCTTGAGCCTTATAAGGTGGTGGGTGATGCCACCGAAACTCTTTATGCCGAGCTTAATGAGATCATTTGGGAAGGTCTGGACTTTGTCGATTTTGCCTTTATGCCACACTGGGACTCGGATCATCTCGAGACGCAGGCGATTGATCGGGGAATTGAATACTGCAAAGAGTACAAGATCGCATATAAAGCTATTCGCGATGGGGAAGTGTTAATTTTCTAGAAGGACTACTTGGTTTTCTTCGCTCGCTCAGCTTTCTCTTGATCAATGATATCCATAAGGGTGGGGTTCTCTCGACGAAGGAACACATACGGTCCATTGGGAACAAGCCGGGCTTTGAGTTTACCCTGTCTAACTAACTTACGAATGGTTTGTATGTGAATATCGGCTTTCCAAGATAGCTTAGAGTCACTAATACTCCTTTCGTTATTGTGATCTTTAAACACATAACCTGGAATTATCTTCTTATCGAGGGCTGCCTGACAATTCATGCATTTCATACCCCATTTGTCGTACCACAAATCTGAGTCTATTAAGTAATTACCGCACAATGAGCAGCTACGACCATCGGCTGGCATGGCAAACCCTTTAGGTCCTTTCTCAAGTCTGCGCTCACGGACCTTCTCTTCTTGGTCAATTCGGATCAAAACATCGACAAAACCCACGAGATTGTTGGCTGCCTCCCTGGCATCTTCTCTTGTCTTATACTTATGACCTTCTTTTTCAGATAATTCTAGGAACTTATCAAACTCTTTATCAGATATTCGCACCATTTTTCTTCTCCTTTAGCTTACTTTCTTGGTAGATATCATAAATCAGGATGGCTAGTTTATATGCATCCTTTTTACGTTCTTCTTCTATATCCTTAGTTTTTGCCATAGTTCTCCCTTCAAATCTAGTTTAAAGTGCATATTACCAGATATAAAGCACTAAAGAGGGCATACTATTGACAACATAAGCATTTAGTAGTATAATGCACACGTATCTTGATAATTTAGCTACTCCTCTCCTGAGCTGAGAACGGCATTTTGCCACCAAACTTATTGGTGTTAGTATGCCGTTCTCATTCAAGGATGAGATCGCTGCTACCATTCTGGTATCGGTGAAGTCCTACGGCAGAAGAGTCCATCATGACCACCACCATCGAAGACTTGGTCCGCCTCGGAGCGAAGAACCAGGAGATCCTCAAGC
>CAZPDI010000044.1:0-1295 GCA_964585425.1 uncultured Candidatus Saccharibacteria bacterium
CGGGTTTTTGTTTTGCCTATTTGTCAAAAATCCTCTTGACGGCTATTTGCCTATTTGTCAAACTGCTCCTCATCAACAAGGAGCTGCCAAGCCATGAAGACCGGAACTGATATCACCATTGAGCGCGTCATGGCCCGCCGCAAGGCTGCGGGTCTGCTTGTCTCGACCGACCGCGAGAGCGCTGCCCTGACCGAGCAGATCGGTCGCTTCACCTACTTCGCGAAGGATATCGCCGACCGCGATGCGTTCATCGCCCGCGCCGAGCGCAACGGCCTCAACCCCCGTGTGGAGGCTGCGTGATGGCACTTACCATCCAAGACCTCCTGAAGATCCGTCCGCCCATGACGCGCGATCAGGCGGTTTTCAACGTCGACACCATGAAAGCGGAGACGCCGCTCGACGCGCAGAAGAAGCTGCTCGAGATGGCCCTCGGCGGTCTCGCCAACCTCTCCCCCGAAGCCCGCGATGTCTACGCGGCCCGCCTGCAGGAGCTGTCGTGATGCCCAGCCACTGGAAAGACGCCATCCACCTCCTCGCCATCACGCCCTTCGCCGCCTTCGGCCTCACCTGTCTGTGGGCGTTTGCGTCATGACCCTCACGCTCACAGTCATCGGCACGGCGCGGTCCCTCCCCGCGCAGCTGGCCGCCCTCCGGTGCCGTGTCTGCAATGGCACGGGCGGCGACGAGCACTGGAAGACGTTCCACGGCAAGGAAGTCTGCCGCTGGGATCGGTGCAAGGCCTGCGGCGGCACGGGGGTTGAGACGTGAAAGCCCGGCAGAAGATCGTCGCGGCGTGCTGTCATTGCGGGCGCCCGGTGAAACCAAACACCGGCGGTCACTATGAGAAGTACGGGCGGGGCTGGCGGGCAGAGCACGCTCTTGTATCTGGCGAAGGCGATGTCACCTGCGCAGATGCGGCCCGCGAGGCGGAAGAAGCCCGTGCGCAGCGAGCAGCGGTCAACCCGCTCTACCCCGTCAACAGCAAGCTCATCGGCGTGCCGATGATCCTGCGCAAAGAGCGCAAGGGCATCGCATTCGAGACGGTCACGCCCAACTGGCGGAACCTGCAGAAGCACATCGAGAAGCAGCGCAAGGCGGGCGGCGTCGTACACTGCGAATACCGCGAGCTGCCGGAGCCCTGGGACTACCGGGGCGACCAGATCACCGAAGTCGCAGACGTCATTTTCAGCAAAACATAGGAGAAGAGCATGTCACTAGAGGCAGTGATCGCCGAGAACACGGCGGCCATGAAGGAACTGACGGCGCTGTTGAAGGGCGGGGCTATCGCCGCACCC
>CAZPDI010000044.1:1395-3034 GCA_964585425.1 uncultured Candidatus Saccharibacteria bacterium
GGCGGCCATGAAGGAACTGACGGCGCTGTTGAAGGGCGGGGCTATCGCCGCACCCGTGGCGCCGGCCGAGGATCTTCGCAACGACCCGGAGGCCGTGAAGCCGGAGGAACCGCAAAACACCACACTCGCGGAAACGAAGAAAGCCAAGGCGAAGGCCGAGAAGCCTGTCGAGCAGCCGAAGGCCGAAGAGCAGTTGGTCAGCGAAACACCGCTGCAGATTGACGACCCATTACCGACGGAGACGCCGCCCGCCGAAGAAGCTCACGCTCTCACTTACGACGAGGTTGCCAAGAGCGTGAAGGCCGCGGCGATGCGCTCCCGGGCGAAGGCGATGGAAATTCTCGCCAGCTTCAAGATCAAGCACCTGAGCGAGGCGAAGCCGGCGCAGTACCCGGCGATCAAGGCCGCGCTCGACGAGATCGTTGCGGGGGCTCCGTGAGCGACCATTCCCACTTCAGCCCCTCGGCGGCGCATCGCTGGATGCGCTGCAGCTTCTCAATCACCGCACCCCCGGATGACCGGGGGTCGCAGTACGCCGATGACGGCACGCGCATGCACGAGGCCGCTGCGAAACTGCTCACCGGCGAGCGCGACTGGCTGACGACCACGGGCCTTTCCTCCGAAGAGATCGACGTCGTCAGCGAGTACGTCGACCGCGTCAAGGAAGCGGCGGAAGGCGGCGAACTCTATGTCGAGCAGCGCGTCGACTTCTCCGACACGCTCGGCCAGGAGGGCTGCTTCGGCACGGTCGACGCGCTCATCGTCAAGGGCGACACGCTGCGCATCCTCGACCTCAAGACGGGCCGCGGTGTCCGGGTCGAGCCGGAGGATAACGAGCAGCTGATGCTCTACGCCCTCGGCGCTTTGGAAGTGCACGGCCTGGTGCACGACCTCCGTTTCGTCGAGCTGACCATCGTCCAGCCCCGCCTCGACAATGTCAGCTCATGGCTGGTCAGCGTCGAGCACCTGCAGGAGTTCGGCGAGAAGGCCCGCGCCGTCGTGGCGCAGATCAATGACGGGGTGCTGGACTACGCGCCGTCGGAGAAGGCGTGCCGGTTCTGCACGCTCAAGGCCACCTGCCCGGCGCTGCAGCAGCAGGTCGCCGAGGTCACGGCAGCGGAGTTCGAAGACCTCACGACGGTCAGTCCGCCGCAGCTCGCCGACCTCTTCGCCCGCGTCGGCATGGTCGAGGACTGGTGCAAGGCGATCCGTCAGGCCGTGTTCGACGAGCTGGCCGCCGGGCGCGACGTGCCCGGCTACAAGCTGGTCGAGGGCCGCAAAGGTGCCCGCCAGTGGGCCGACGCCGCTGCTGCCGAGGCCGCGCTCAAGGGCATGCGGCTGAAGCAGGACGAGATGTACGAGATGAAGCTGATCTCGCCCGCGACCGCGGAGAAGCGGCGCAAGGGCGGCCTCATCGGCGACCGGCAGTGGTCGAAGCTGGAAACACTCATCACGCAGAAGGACGGCGGGCCGAGCGTGGCCCCCGCAGACGACCCGCGCCCGGCTATCAGCCTCGCGGCCAAGCCTGAAGAGTTTGAAGCACTGGCATAAGGAGCACTGAATATGAAGATTATCTTGAAAGGGGCGCGCCTTGCGTTTCCCGAACTGTGGGAAGCGAAGGCCGTCCAGGGCGAAGGCG
>CAZPDI010000044.1:3134-5765 GCA_964585425.1 uncultured Candidatus Saccharibacteria bacterium
GCGCGCCTTGCGTTTCCCGAACTGTGGGAAGCGAAGGCCGTCCAGGGCGAAGGCGAGCCTGCCTTCTCCGCGTCCTTCCTGATCCCGAAGGATCACCCGCAGGTGAAGGAAATCCGCGAGGCGGAAGAGGCTGTCGGCAAGGAGAAGTTCGGCGCCAAGTGGCCGGCCATCAAGAAGGAGATCGTCGCCAATAACCGGCTCGCCCTGAAGGACGGCGACGCCAAGGCGTCATACGCCGGCTACGAGGGCAACTGGTTCACCAGCAGCCGCAACAAGACGCGCCCGACGGTCATCGACCGTGACCGCTCCCCGCTGACGGCGAAGGACGGGCGGCCTTATGCGGGCTGCTACGTGAACGCCATCATCGAGCTATGGGCGCAGGACAACCAGTACGGCAAGCGGATCAACGCGAGCCTGTCCGGCGTGCAGTTCCTGCGCGATGGCGAGGCCTTCTCCGGCGGCCGCCCGGCTGATGCGGAAGAGTTCCCCGACCTGTCCGACCAGGGCGCGGAAGACGAGTTCGCCTGATCGTCTCCCTCGATCAGCGAAGCGGCCCCGGTGGAAAATGCTTGGCAGCTTTCACCACCGGGGTTTGTCCTTAACGAATGCGGCGGATGGCATGACAACTCTTTTCCTCGACTTGGAAACCTATAGCGAAGTGCCGATCACGCACGGCACGCACCGCTACGCCGAAGGCGCCGAGATCATGGTCGCGGCCTGGGCGAGAGACGATGACGTGACCTATGCTGACGACTGGACGGATCGTGCCAATCTGCCTCTCCCTCGTTGCGGTCTGCAGGCCGAGATAGACAGCGCCGACGAGATCGTCATTCACAATTCCCATTTTGACCGGACGCAACTGCGTCACAGCGGCATCGACCTGCCCGTCGAGAAGATCACCGATACCATGACGCTCGCCATGCAGCACAGCCTGCCGGGCTCTCTCGCGAAGCTGTGCGAAATCCTCCGGGTGCCGTTCGACCAGGCGAAGGACAAGGACGGCAAGCGGCTGATCAACCTCTTCTGCAAGCCGCGCCCGAAGAAGCAGAAGCTGCGCCGCGCCACTCGCGAGACGCACCCCGAGGACTGGCAGAAATTCCTCGACTACGCCCGGCTCGACATCGAAGCGATGCGCGCCGTCTACAAGAAGTTGCCGAAGTGGAACGACGAGCGCGCCCTCTGGCAGCTCGACCAGCAGATCAACGACCGGGGCGTCGCCATCGACCTCGACCTGGTGCGGGCCGCGATCCGCGCGACCGATGAGGAGAAGGAGCGGCTGGCCGGAGAGGCGCAGAGCCTGACCGACGGGGCCGTGCGCGCCGCCACCCAGCGCGATGCGGTGCTGCGCTATCTGCTCGATAAGCACGGCATCCCGATGGATGATCTCCGCGCCTCGACCGTCGAGGCAATGCTCGACAACGACAATTACCCCTGGGAGGTGCGCGAGCTGCTCCGGGTCCGGCTGCAGGCGTCGACCGCAAGCGTCGCCAAGTACAAGGCCCTCGAGCGCTCCACCTCCTCTGACGGCCGGCTTCGCGGCACGCTGCAGTTCTGCGGGGCCATCCGCACGGGCCGCTGGGCCGGCCGTCTCTTCCAGCCGCAGAACCTTCCCCGCCCCTCCCGGGGTGCCGAGGCGATCGACTACGGTATCGAGAGCCTGAAGCGGGGTGAGCACGACACGCTCGTCTCCGGCGGCGTGATGAGCTTCGCGTCCGATGCGCTGCGCGGCAGCATCATCGCCCCGCCCGGCAAGAAGCTGGTCGTCGCCGATCTTTCCAACATCGAGGGTCGCGTGCTGGCATGGCTGGCGGGCGAGGATTGGAAGCTGCAGGCGTTCCGCGACTATGACAACGGCAAAGGGGAAGACCTCTACAAGATTACCGCTGGCAAGATCCTCGGCAAGCGGCCCGAGGCCGTCACGAAGAAGGAGCGGCAGGAGGTCGGCAAGGTCGCCGAGCTGGCTCTCGGCTATCAGGGCGGCCCCGGTGCCTTCCTGACCTTCGCGCTGGCCTACGGCGTCGAGCTCGACGCCCTTGCCGCTGTCGCCCGGCAGAACCTCGACCCGGACGTGATCGAGGGCAGCGCCGGCGCCTGGGACTGGATGCAGCGCACGAAGAAGAACACTCTCGGCCTTGAGCGCGAGACGTGGATCGGCATCGACGCGATCAAGCGCGCGTGGCGGCTGGCGCACCCCGGAACGACCGGGCTGTGGGCGATGATCGAGCACGCTGTCCTCTCCCAACTAGAGAACCCAGCCGCGATTGCTGCATTCCCGGGGCGTCTAGTGATCGACAAGAAAGGTGCATGGCTCCGCATCCGCCTGCCTTCCGGCCGGTTCCTCTGCTACCCGGCGCCGGTCGTCGGCGAGGGCGGCAAGATTTCCTACATGGGCGTCAACCAGTATTCCCGGAAGTGGAGCCGGATCAGCACCTACGGCGGCAAGCTGGTGGAGAACATCACCCAGGCAGTCGCCCGTGACGTGCTGGCGCACGGCATGCTCGCCGCCGAGGCTGCGGGGTATCGCACGGTCCTCGGAATTCACGACGAGCTGATCTGCGAAGTACCCGACAGCAAGGAATTCTCCGCAGCAGGCCTGTCGACGATCATGGCGAGCAATCCTCCGTGGGCTGA
>CAZPDI010000045.1:0-5605 GCA_964585425.1 uncultured Candidatus Saccharibacteria bacterium
TGGCCGCGAACTGGTATAGACAGATACAGATCTTGCCTTTATTATACTCCTAGCACCGAAAGTGCTCTACTCTGTGAAAAGAGTGGGTTCCTACGAACATCCCTCGAAAGGGGAATCTAATGTCAAGCTTTGCGGTAATGAGACTCATCGCCGACAGCACTGGTCGTGAGGCTGAAGTTGTGGCGGATGTCGCTACATGGGCTGCAGATTGGCCTAACGTGAAGTACGGTCACTATCCAAACCATGATGCTCCTGGCGAGAATTTCTTGCAGGAGCTTGCTCTGGAGGTTGCCAAGACTCACATGTCTTGGTTTGCAGCGGCGTTGATGCCACAGCTGGTAGTGGCGAAAGACCTCATGGCGGCACCTGAGCACCTCAAGGCGTTTATTCGCGCCGTTGTGCCTAGCGTGGACGTGACGAGCAACGAGCAGCTCTTGCCGGGGTTATTGCTAGGTATCTTCGAGGCCTATTGCCGTTTTGAGGACTACTCCTTCGTGCAGCGCGAACTCCTTGATGTTGCGGTGGCACTTGCCGCTGTCGAGGTCCTTACTTCTGGTAGGCTTGAGGCTTCACACATCCGTAGCTGGATCGACCGTGATCATCATGGTGGAAATAAGTACCAGAAGCGGTTGAGAGGTGCGGTCAGTGCTTGGGCCCGCCCTTACCCTTCGGGCGAGAGTTCAATTAGTCGTGGCGGTGTACACTACCTCATTCGTAGTTTGAGGTCGGAGGCCTATCGGCACAAGGTCCTTAAAGACCCCTTCAGTGTGGTAGTTCGACAGGTGTGCACATCGGCTTTCGAGGCCATGCCGGCGACTTCAATGATGGATATGCTCCTCAAATAGCGACAAGCGTAAAGGAGTTTGGCGGGCGGTGGGGCAACTCGGTCTCACCGCCCTGGGTCCGGAGAAATCCGGGCCCCAATCTACTTTATAAAACATGGTAAATATCCTTGACACAACAGATATAAACGAGTAGTATTAGATACAAGAGGATGCTTAAATGCAGTACTAGGGCTTTATATCCCTAGTTTTATAGTTTAGAAAAACCTCCATCAAGTCACATCAACCGGGGAGCTGGTAATGGATTCACGCGCGAATATCCATTGCCAATGCGACTTATAACCAGCAAGGAGTGTTTGCTTTGGCCAAGAACGCAAGCCTAGATCGCAAGTACCTAAACAAAACTAACGAAGTCCTGCCCCTGCCAAATCTTATCGAGAGCCAACTTCAATCATTTGAATGGTTCAAGACCGAAGGTTTGGCGGAGCTATTTGCCGAAATTAGTCCTATCGAGGACTTTACCGGCAAGAATTTGGCGCTCAAGTTCAAAAGTTTCCACTTTGAAGAGCCTAAATATACCGAAAAAGAAGCCAAGAACAAGAACATCAGCTACGATGTTCCTCTTAAAGCTGTCGTAGAACTCACCAACAAAGAGACCGGCGAAGTAAAAGAACAAGAAATCTTCTTGGGTGATTACCCTTGGATGACAGATCGTGGCACCTTTATTATTAATGGTGTTGAACGTGTCGTAGTTAGCCAGCTGGTTCGTTCGGCTGGTGTTTTCTTTACAGCTGATGCCTCCAGTGGCGTCAACATGTATGGCGCCAAAGTAATTCCCGGCCGTGGCGCCTGGCTCGAACTCGACACCTCTGCAAGTGGTGTCATTTCTGTAAAGATTGATCGTAAGCGTAAGCTACCTATCACCACCTTGCTGCGCGCCTTTGGGTATGGCAGCAATGATGAGCTCAAGGCGCTCTTTAGCGAAGTTGATACCGGCGAGCTGCGCCTGATCGACGCTACGCTCGATAAAGATACCTCACACAACACCAGCGAAGCTTTGATGGAAGTTTACCGTCGAATTCGTCCAGGTGATCTGGCAACTGTCGACAACTCACGTGCCCTCATTGAGAGCATGTTCTTTGATCCTAAGCGCTATGATTTTAGTAAGGTTGGTCGCTACAAGCTCAACAAGCGACTTGGTATCGAAATTCCTAATACAATCGAAAATCGTATCCTCCGACGCGAAGATCTCGTAGAGATCGTCCGCGAAATCATTCGTCTATTTGTGAGTCAGGGTGCTGCCGACGATATCGATAACTTGGCAAACCGTCGCCTTAAGATGGTTGGTGAGTTGATTCAGGGCAAGTTCCGTGTAGGTCTGTTGCGTATGGAGCGCATCGTTAAGGACCGCATGTCGGTTTACGACAACGCCACGGTTACCCCTGGCCAGCTAGTAAATGTTCGTCCAGTAGTGGCCAGTGTTCGCGAGTTCTTTGCCAGCTCACAGCTCTCGCAATTCATGGATCAGATCAACCCGCTGGCCGAAACCGTCCATAAGCGTCGTCTTAACGCCATGGGTCCTGGTGGACTTAGCCGTGAACGTGCTGGATTCGAAGTTCGTGACGTCCATAAGACTCACTACGGTCGCATGTGTCCGATCGAGACGCCTGAAGGTCCAAACATTGGTTTGGTCTCCAATCTCGCAAGCTTTGCTCGCGTTAACGAATACGGCTTTATCGAAACTCCATATCGCAAGGTAATTAATGTTGTTATTGCAAGCCAGGCCGAAGGCCACATCGCTCGCAAGACCATTAAAGATGACAAGGGCGTAGAAATTGTTAAGAATGGCGACAAAATTAGTGCTGCCCAGGCCAAGAAGCTCGAAAAAGCTGGTATTACTGAAGTTCCCGTTAAAGCTAAGGTTTCCAGCGAGATCGTCTATATGGACGCCAGCGATGAAGAGCATGCTGTTATTACACAGGCTAATACGCCGGTTGACGAAAATGGCTACTTTACCGAAGCCCGTGTGGCTGTACGTCGTAATGGTGAGGCCGAAGAAGAGCCAGCCGACAACGTTGAATACATGGACGTTTCGAGCAAGCAGACCGTATCGGTCTCGACCGCTTTGATTCCATTCCTCGAGCATGATTACGCTCGTCGTGCGCTCATGGGTGCCAACATGCAGAAGCAAGCTGTTGCCTTGGTTCGACCACAATCTCCAGTAGTTGGTACCGGCATGGAAGGCGTGGTAGCTAAAGACTCTGGTCAGGTTGTCTTGGCCGAAGAAGATGGCGAAGTAATCAGCGCTGATGCCAAACAAGTAACCGTTAATTACAAGAAATCAGGTCAAAAGACCTATGAATTGCTTAACTTTGTTCGATCTAACATTGGTACCAGCATTCATCAAAAAGTCCGTGTGTCTGGTGGCGAAAAGCTCAAGAAGGGTGACGTCTTAGTAGATGGTATGAGTACCGAAAACGGCGAATTGGCACTTGGTCAAAACGTGCTTGTAGCCTTCATGAACTGGGGTGGTTACAACTTCGAAGACGCCATTATCTTGAGTCAGCGACTCGTCCAGGATGATCGCTATACCTCAATCCACATCGAGACACATAGTGTTGATATTCGCGACACCAAATTAGGACCAGAAGTCATTACCCGCGATATCGCTAACGTTAGCGAAGATGCGCTTAAAGACCTGGATGACGAAGGTATCGTCCGTATCGGCGCCGAAGTTCGGGCTGGTGACGTCCTGGTTGGTAAGATTACTCCTAAGGGCGAGCAAGAACTCAGTAGCGAAGAAAAACTGCTACGTGCCATCTTTGGCGAAAAAGCTCGTGACGTAAAAGATACCAGCCTGCGCATGCCTAACGGCGAACAGGGTAAGGTTGTTGGTGTTAAAATCTTTAGTCGCGAAAACGGTGATGAGCTCCAGGCCGGTGTAATCCAGCAAATTCACGTATCGGTGGCTCAAATGCGCAAAATTAGCGTAGGGGACAAAATGGCCGGTCGACATGGTAACAAGGGTGTTATTGCCCGAATCCTACCTGTCGAAGATATGCCATACCTCGAAGATGGTACTCCAGTAGATATTCTCTTAAACCCACTCGGTATTGGTGCTCGTATGAACATCGGCCAAGTATTCGAAACCCATCTTGGTTGGGCTGCTACAACCCTTGGATTTAAGGTTGCCACGCCAGTCTTTGACGGTGTTACCGAATCTCAAATCAAGGATCTGTTAAACCAAGCTGGTCTCGACGAAGACGGTAAGGTGCAGCTCTACGATGGCTTGACTGGTGACAAGTTCCAAGAACGCACCACCGTTGGTTACAAGTACATGCTCAAGCTCCATCACATGGTCGACGATAAGATCCATGCTCGTTCGACTGGTCCATACGCCATGGTTACTCAGCAGCCGCTGGGTGGTAAGGCTCAAATGGGTGGTCAGCGCTTTGGTGAAATGGAAGTCTGGGCTCTCGAAGCTTACGGTGCTGCTAATACCCTGCAGGAAGTCCTGACGATTAAGTCAGACGACACCGTTGGTCGTTCTAAGGCCTACGAATCAATCATCAAGAGCGATACTATCCGTGGACCACGTGTCCCAGAAAGCTTTAACGTGCTCGTCAAGGAACTCCAGAGTCTCGGTCTTGGCGTAGAGCTGGTTAGCGAAAATCCAACCGGTGAAGTTGATGTGGACGCCGAAGTCGTACTCGAAGCTGAACTCGATGTAGAGATGGAAGATCTTGGTACTACCGAGCTTAAAGTTGGGGATGCCGTCGGTGATACGCCACTGGTCGACCTGGCCACCGCTGATAGTAAAGATCAATTTGAAACCTTAAGCGTAGAAGGGAGCGAGGAATAATATGAAAGATACATTACTCGATCACCAAACTGCCCAGTTTGATGCTGTACGATTGAGCCTCGCCTCACCGGAGCACATTCTGGAATGGAGTCATGGTGAAGTAACCAAGCCAGAAACCATTAACTACCGTACGCAGAAGCCAGAAAAAGATGGTCTGTTCTGCGAAAAGATCTTTGGACCTACCAAGGACTGGGAATGTTACTGTGGTAAATATAAGCGACTGCGCTACAAGGATGTTGTTTGCGACAAGTGTGGCGTTCGTGTAACCCGCAGCATTGTTCGACGTGAACGCATGGGTCATATTAGTCTAGCCGTACCTGCTACTCACATCTGGTTCCTCCGCGGTACGCCATCAAGCATCGGTCTTGCTCTTAACATGAGTATCCGTGACCTTGAGCGCGTGGTGTACTTTGCGAGCTACATTGTTACCGAAGTAGATCAAGATAAGAAGGCTGAGTTAATCGAAGCAATCGACGCTCAACTTGATCTCGAAAAAGCCAAGACCCTTAAAGAGTACGAGACCAAAGCTGGCGAGGAAGATGCCGATGTTAAGGCCATCGCCGAAGCCCAGGGTGTTGCTGTCGCACAGCTCGAAGCTGATACAGCTACCAAGAAAGCTGACCTCGAAGCCATTAACGTGCACAGTTTGCTGAGCGAAGGTAAGTGCCGTGATCTCGAATACGCCTACCCAGGCCTCTTTAAGGCAGCTATTGGTGCCGAAGCTATTCGTGATTTACTCCTGAGTATTGATCTCGACAAGCTTGTTGCCGAACTGACCGAAGAAGCCGAAGCCTCACAAGGCCAAAAGCGTAAGAAAATCCTTAAGCGCCTCAAGATGCTCGAAGGTATGAAGAGTGCCGGTATTCGTCCGGACTGGATGGTCATGACCGAGCTGCCTGTGATACCACCAGATCTGCGCCCAATGGTTCAGCTGGCTGGTGGCCGTTTTGCCGCTTCGGAC
>CAZPDI010000046.1:0-5076 GCA_964585425.1 uncultured Candidatus Saccharibacteria bacterium
GGGTTGCAGCGGCTTTAGCGGCGTTTTTGCGCACAAATTCGTGGCTCAACACGTTATCGAGCTTAACAAATCGGACGACTCTCCAGGCGAACTCTACCGGCCACTCCCAAACGCTTAACAAGAACCAGATTACCAGGCTTTGCAATACGTACAGGCCAAAAGCGGTCACCGCAAAGAATTCGGCACTTTGGATGTAAATGTTACCGCCGGTAGCGTTAAAAACAAAGCCGCGGTTTAGCGAGAAGCTCACCAGCATTGCTACACTGGTAGATATCAGGTTGGCCGGAATTTTGCGGAGCCCTACACGCTTATTAGTAAGTATATTAAACAGAATAAAGTCGACGGCAGTGTTTAGGATTCCTACCAGGCCAAACTTGGCTAAACTATGTAACATGCAACTCCATATCGCTTACGTTATATTAAGCATATCATAAACCCTCCGCGAAGGGTGCTTTATCTCTAAAAAGTAAATTTAACTTTGTTATAACATTGTTAAACTTTGTTTTTGAGAGAACAGAAGTATGCAACAGTCTACAGATGCACGCGGTCGAGGTTCTTGAACTGCAACGTTTCACGCTCGAAGTAGAGTTCAGCCGTACCGGTCGGTCCGTGGCGATGCTTAGCGATCAGCACGTCGGCGGTATTGGGGCGCTCGCTGGTGTCTGGATTGTAATAATCGTCACGATAAATAAACATAACGACGTCAGCATCTTGTTCGATGGAACCTGATTCACGAAGGTCGGATAGTTGCGGGATTTGCGGCGTACGACTTTCGACCGAACGAGATAGCTGACTAAGAGCAATGACTGGCACGTTTAGCTCGCGAGCCAAGCCCTTAAGTCCACGAGATATCTCCGAGACCTCCTGAGTACGGTTTTCGTTGCCCTTAGTGCTGCGGCCACTCATCAGCTGGAGGTAGTCGATGACGATGAGGCCAAGATCATGCTCGGACTGCAAACGGCGGGCTTTGGTGCGCATTTCCATAACGTTCGTCATACTGGAGTCATCAATATAGATTGGCGCGTCGCTCAATACCGCCATGGCATGATTAATCCGGGGGAAGTCCTCGTCTTCGAGGTTACCAGTGCGCAACTTCCAGGAATCAATACCCGATTCACCGGCGAGCAGACGGTCGATAAGCTGTTCTTTGCTCATTTCCATACTAAATACGCCGACGGGCACACCCTGCTGAATGGCGACGTTTTGAGCGATATTAAGTGCCAAGGTGGTCTTACCCATAGCCGGTCGAGCAGCAAGGATGATAAGGTCAGATTTTTGTAAGCCGGCCAGTTTGTTATCGAGCTCGCGGAAGCCGGTTGGAATACCACGAAATTTCTTTTTATCACGATGTAATTCATCGAGGCGGTCAAAACTGTCGGCTAGTACCGTGCTAATGGCAATAAAATTCTGCTTAAGATGTTTCTGACTAACTTCAAAGAGTGTCTGTTCAGCCTTATCCAGGATGCCATCCAGCTCGTCACTTTCGTTGTAACCGAGGTCAGCAATTTTATTGGAGGCACCAATAAGTCGACGCAAGGTGGCTTTGTGAGCAACGATGCCGGCATAATGAGCGGCATTAGAGGCGGTCGGCACACTATCAACCAAGCTCGTTAAATACGCCGAACCGCCAACATTTTTAAGTGCGTCATTATCATCAAGCTTGCTGGCAAGGGTCAAAAGATCAATTGGCTGACGAGCCTCATACAGGTCAATCATGGCCGTGAAAATTAGCTGGTGGGCTTGAGTATAAAAATCATCGGCATGCACGATGTCGGCAATCCGAATCATAGCTTCTTGGTCAATTAAAACAGCGCCTAGTAAACTCGTTTCGGCTTCTAAATTCTGTGGCGGCAAATTCCTGTCTTGCCCGCTGTCATCCATCGATGAGCTCTCCCCCTAATATGTCGATTGCAGTAGTCACCAACTCGTTTGTCGTGTTAGCAGTTGGTGCTTCGGTAGTCATGGTTTTGAGCTCACATTCAACCCTGATGCTCTTATTGTACACAGTTTCCAGAGCCTTTTCGATGACTCCCCTGTTTTTGGGCTCCAATAATCGATCTTTGTGGAAGTTAAAACGGCAGTAAATCATGAGCTCATCTTCGGTTAATCTGATCTCGCAGGACTGTAGCAGAGCGTAGAGTGAGTTGTTCTTGGATTTTATCTCGATCAGCACTTTTGGCCACCTGGCCATATCTCCGGGCTTACCGGCCGGCACATCTGGGGCAACAGGTGCGGCTTGTGCCCGTGATGGGGTATGTACAGCCACTGGAGCGGTTACGTGCGCTGTAGGGGCTGCTACGGGGTTGAGCATGGCCAGTAGTGTGGCCTCTAGGGCTATTTGGGGGTGTCCAGCCATTTGCATAGCCAGCAAACTCTGTATAGCATTGCTAATTACGGCGACCTGATCTGATTTGCCAGATACAGCTTTATGGAGTCTATCTCGCAAAGCTAGCAGTAACTGATGATGTAGCTGCTCGGGTTGTGCCCCTGATTCAATGATCTGATCAAGCGTGGATAATACGAGTGTGGAATCACTCTTTAAAATGGCATCGATGAGCTCCTCTAGCTTGCCGAGCTCACTCCAACCCAGAATGGATAGCACTCGATCATTTTCGATCTTAGTTCCGCCACCGCGTGCCTGATCTAATAGGCTGATAGCATCACGGAATCCACCCTGGCTCGCGACTGCCAGGGTATGAGCTGCCTCCTTTGAGAGTTCAAGCTTCTCCTTCTTAGCAATGGCAATGAGCTGCTTTTCAAGGTTGTCTTCGCCAATGGAGTGGAAGCTAAAGCGCTGGGTACGCGAAATAATAGTAGCTGGGATCTTATGAGCCTCGGTGGTAGCCATAATAAACACGACATGTGCTGGCGGCTCTTCGAGGGTCTTTAGGAGCGCATTAAAAGCCTCCTTGGTGAGCATATGCACCTCGTCGATGATGTACACCTTATATTTAGCACGAGTAGGCACAAGATTCACCTTATCGCGCAACTCCCGGGCGTCATCAATACCACGATTACTAGCAGCATCAATCTCAATAATATCCAGGTTGCTCGAGAGAGTCGCTTTGCAGATCTCACACTTATTACATGGCTTTGGAGATTCTCCCTCGCAATTGATTGCTTGTGCCAGCAATCTCGCAACGGTAGTCTTGCCGGTACCTCTCGGACCAGTAAATAAATAGGCATGACTAATAATGCCCTTGTCCAAGGCAGTCTCGAGCGAACTTGTAATGTGTTCCTGACCAATAACCTCGGCAAATGTGCTTGGCCGATGCTTTCGGTACAACGCGAAATCAGACACAACCCCTCCTCGTTATATCTATTATACCGCCTCTTGTGTATTCTTTGACTGATTATCTGTTGTATTTTCGGCTATAATGTTAAGCTTAATTATAGAAACTAGCCAGAGGAGTTTTGAAATAACAGTAATCTTGTTTGTTACGGTCTAATTATTGTTGCTCTAATGGATCGACTGTTTATTTTTTCTTAATGCATTGCTTCTGAGCTGAATAGAATTGATCCTTTGTGCAGCCCGTCTGCCTAATAACGCTTTGTATATCCGATCTTGGCATATCTCCTGGATGAAAAGCAATGGTTGTTGTATGGCAGCCGAGCTCACAAGTATATTGCCTGTGGGATCCTCGGCTTCTTACAAAAATAAAGCCAAGCTTTGAGATTCGTTTTTCAAGTTGTTTGGGGTTTTCTATGAGTAACTGTGCCACCATGGTTTTTTTATCTCACGCCACAGCTAGTTCTTTTTTATTTCTATTCCATATATCACTAACAATAGATTTGTCACCAATGGGTTTTTCGTTACTCTCTTTCAAGCTTTGTTCGTAATTGACCATACTATCATATAGCTTCTTCCAGTATTTCTTTGGGGCACTTCTATTTAGAAGTTTAGAATCTAAATTTCCCTCTACGACTGCTTCTATGTGAAGTAGTGCCGCTTCTTCAATACTCTCTCTGAGCTTTACCGGGTCCTTGCCATGCTCAACAATATCAAAAGTGAGGCAAACAGCAGTGTAGTGCTTTGCCCTACTATCACGGTATATAAGAAAGTTTACTAAGCCTTCTTCTTTGGTATTTTGTATGCTATATCCCATAATGTATACATTATATCATTTGTTGCACAAATGCAGACACTAAAGCTTTAGGCAATAACAGCTTCGACGGCGGCCCATTCAGATTCAATGGTTTCGGGGACGACGATAGTGATTTGGTCGCCTGGGTGGGCTTTAAAGTAGGTTACGCTAGCAAAGAGGACTTTGTAGTCGACTCCACCGGCTTCGACGTAATATTGGCCGTCGATGAGTTTGAGGGTGCCAATGAGCTTGCGGCGCTCAACTGGTCCGATTTGTTTGTAAATAAAGGCGCCGTCGTCGGCAATGGTGAGTTTGAGGACGTCACCCTGGATGAGTTTAGACTTAGAAGCGTAGTTGGCTGGTACCGGGTAGACTTTGCCGTCGGGTCCGACCATGTTTTGACCATCAAATTCACCTTCGATAATCTTGCCGGCAGCAACTTCGAGTGGAGCTCCAGCCTCGTCGAGTCCGGCATCACCAAGTAAGCTGCCAAGCAGTTCTTTGGCGCCAGCTAAGTTAGCTTCGGCGGTCTCGATTAGCTTACGTAAGGTTTTGATTTGTTTGTCGTTTAACTCTGCCACTACGGACTCCTTGTGTTTTGGTATCAGTTTCTGTCCCTCTATATGTACCATATTAGACACTAATATGTCAAAAATAGTTAATTATGTTGCATATCTATGTACTTAGCAAAAAGTGCCACTTCATACCAGTTAGGATCATCAGTTTCGGCTTTATCAGACTCGACATTTAATTTAGTTAACATTTGCCTTAATGAGCTGAACGGAGTGTTGCTGGCGATAGCCTCATCAAATTGCTTACGTGCGGTCGCAGCCTCACCAGGTTCTCGATCAGGATTGGTTGTTTTAGGCTGGTATGACTCAAAGTATGCAGCACCTATTGTTTGCATAAGTATTCCAGTTTGAGTCAGTCCGGCTTGCAGCACTCGATTAGGTAGATAGATTGAACCATATTTATTGTATAGATCACTTAT
>CAZPDI010000047.1:0-4935 GCA_964585425.1 uncultured Candidatus Saccharibacteria bacterium
TCCTGCCCGATGGACAGCGCCGCCTGCACTTTCACCCGGCCCGCCGCGCTGATCGTCTGCGCGCCCTGCGTCTTGGACAGGTCGCCGGTATGCGTACCGATGCCGATGCCGGAGAGCGTCTGCGCGCCCTGCGTCTTCGCCAATGCACCGGCCACCTTTGCGACGCCCGCGCCAGAGAGGGTCTGCGCGCCCTGCGTCTTGGTCAGCGAGCCGACTACGGTTGCCGCAACGGTGTAGGTGATGATGACGACGCCCTGCGCGCCGTCGCCGCCGTTGCCTGTCGTGGCAGCGCCACCACCGCCCGCACCGCCCGCGCCGTAAAGGCCGCCCGCACCGCCGACGCCGCCGGTCCCGAAAGCGCCGTCGTTAGAGCCGCCACCACCGCCACCGCCACCTGCGCCGCCGGTCGAGCTGTCCGCCGAATTCGTATATTCCGTGCCCGCTCCGCCCGCACCGCCGACGTATCCCGTGTTGAAAGAAAGGTTTCGCCCGGCCGCACCGCCACCACCGGAGCCGGTCGCGCCCGCGCTGCCGTCAGACGCGGAGCCGCCGGCGCCGCCGGAGCCGCCGCTGAAGCTCAGGCCGCCATTGCCGCCTGCACCGCCGCTGCTGGCCGTGCCGCTGCTGCCATTGCCGCCGACCCCGCCACCACCGCCGGAGCCACCACCGCCCGCATTGCCGCCGTTGCCGCCGTTTCTGCCGACGCCGAGCGACGAGCCCGCCGAACCACCACCACCGGAGCCGCGCGCCGAAGTGGCGAGGCCCTGCCCGCCGTTGCCGCCGGAATTGCGCGTGCTGCCGACACCGGACGTGCCGACGCCGCCCGTGCCCGCCGATGTGGAAGGGCCGCCACCCGTGCCGCCCTTCGCCAGCGCGCCGTTCGCCGAAGACGACGGCGCCGCGTTCGTGGCCTTGTTCAGCCAAGTGTCGCCGCCGGTTGCGCCCGTGCCGCCGTTGGCTGTCGCACCTGCGCCGCCTGCGCCGATCGAGTAAAAGACCGTGCTGATACCGGACAGCGAGAGGCTGACCGCAGAATACGCACCACCACCCGCGCCCGACGCCGAGCTCGTACCATTGCTGCCACGGCCACCACCGCCGCCCGCGCCGATGACGGCAACGTCGACGTTGATAGCCGTGTCAAGGTCCGAAGGGACAGCCCACGACGTTCCGGAGGTAAGGATGACGGTTTTAGTCGCCATCGAAGCCCCCGGGCCGCGCGCCTATCTCATTGCGGGCAGCCGCCACGTCTTCACCGCTTAGGAGTTGGCTGCGGTGAGCGTGAAGGTGCTGACAGTGACCGTCTGGCCGCTGGCGATCGACGTATTGTCGAGCGTCAGGTCGCCGCCGCCGCCCGTCGCCGTGACGGTGCCCTGCGCGTGAACGGTCGTGCCGTCGGAAGCGTAGAGACGGAAGTGCCCGGCGGTGCCGGTGTTATCCGCGCTGGTGTCTTCCCAGGTGCCGGACTTTGCCTTGCTGCCGCTCGACGCTGCCGCCATCCAGTCGGAAGGCAGGCTGAGGGTCGCGAGGACCGTGCCGCTGTCGGCGTCCGCGCAGGTCGCCGGAGCGGAGCCCGTGCGGATCTTGAGAACGGCCGAAGTGCCGATCGTGCTCTCGAAAGCGTCGAGCTGCGCGTTTCGGACGGTCGTCGAATACTGAAGCGCCATGTCTATGTCTCCTTATCCAAAACTCTTGGCCTTGCGCCGCAGCTCGCCGGAGGGGCGCTTCGCGCGCTCGCTCTCAAGGTTCATTGCCGCGATGATCGAGGTCGACTGCGCGGCCCAAAGGGCGACGCGCTCGTCGTTCATGAGGTAAGGCTCGGCGGCCATGAGCGCGCCGAACAGGTAGAGGTCGGGGGATTTGGTCAGGAGCCAGTTGCTTGTCCGCGTGTCGGAGAGCGCCGGGATCGACTGGTAATATGTGATCTCGACCGTGGCCGTTGGCGACGGCGCGGGCAGGAGACGGATCGCGTTGCCAACGATCGTGTAATAGCGCGGCGTGCCGGAGTAGCCATCGGCGACCTTGTCGTAAAATTCCTTCGTCGCGATGTAGGTCGCGGCATCGTTGAAGCCGTCAACCTCGACAGAGATAAGCTGTTTCCAGTCATCCGGCAGATCGACATAGTCATCGGTGACGATCGTGGTCGCGCGGGCGAGCATGTCGTTTGTGCGAAGCTCGCGGTTGAAGCGCGCCTCGGCGAGATCGATGAAGTCGTCGATCTGCGTCGTCAGGTCTTCCCGGTTCAGCCATCCGGCGATTGACGCTTTGAGCCCGCTGTATGAGGTCAGTGCCATCGCGCCCTCAGAAATTCATGCCGCCGGCCCACTCGCGGAGCCGGATCGCGCCGTAGTCGCGGGGGTCGATGAGTTGGATGCGGTTCGTCGTGCTGCCGAACTGGTAGGTGCGGATCGGCCTGCCGCGATAAGTCAACGTGACGGGGGTCGACTGCGCGCGGACCCAGGCCGCGAGCTTCGACTTCACAAACTTGAAGCCGTCATCAGCATCGCCGGGAAAGACTGCGCCAGCGTCAAGGATTTCCATCGTGTCGTGAAGGCGGATGTTCACCCAGTGCCAGGTGTCAATAACGGCGGGCGTGGTGACGTTGCCCTTCTCGTCGGTGACGGCGGGCGACAGCTCGGCATTGCCGATCTCGTCGACTTCGAAGCCGGGCTGCACGTTGCCGTCGGCGTCATAGACGCCGCGTGCCGTGGCGACGGTGAGCCAGCGCTTGCGGGAGTAGCAGCGGAAAGTGAGGTCGATCATGCTGTCACCGCCTGAAGCTGGGCATCTGAGAGGGCGATGGGGAGGACGGCGATCTGTCGTATCCACCCAAACCAATGACTTGAGCTTCCGTCGTTAAAGTTTCCGACATTCAGTTGCGTAGGAGCTGCTGGAAGCGAACAAGAAGTGTCATTCGTGCCGAGCGTGCCGTTGATCGCTGAGTTGCAGTTATTCAGGTCAAAACGGGCCGCCATCTTCACGGGCGCGAAAGGGCTAACAATCACGTTGCCGGTTGAGGCGTTCGTTACCGACGACGCGACATTGGTGCCCGCGATGCTTCCTGACGCGATCTTGGCGAAGTAACGGGTATCAGGCGACGACCCGATGCTTAGTGACATAGGTACTTTCGTGGTGTCAGACGCCTGAGTGGGGGGCATGACGCCATGCGCAAAAAGAGTATAGGGTCCGGTCGCCGTGGCGGGGAACGCCGAGGTCAGTATCTTGCAGTTCTCCGCTGCGCGGGTGACGGTAGCGCCAGCCGCGGGGATGTAACTCGACGGGATCGCGCCGAGTTCAAGCTGGGCAAACTGCACCGAGCCGGAAACGGTCAACGTGAGCGATCCCGCCGAGGGCGTGAAAGTGAGCGACGAGCGGTTCGGGTACGCCGAGCCAGTGAGCGGCCCGGCTGTCGACACCCCGGAAAGCGTCACGGTGCCGGTGCCGTAGAATGACAGGGTGTGTGCTGCGGCGGTGACGGTCACACTTTGCGTCGCCAGAGTGTCGCTGTTGAGCAGCAGGTTTGTGCGGCTTCCCTCCACCAGGAGGCCGCGCTTGGCCCGCGTCACCGGGTCGTAGTCGATCCGTGGCGCGCCGCTGGCGACGGTTTCAAGCTGCCCCGCCGAGTTGAAACGGGTCGCGGTGGAGGCCCGCGTGAAAGTGAGCCTATCTGAAGGCTTGCCGCGATAGTTGTTCGCGGGCGTCGACAGGTCGGCAATCGTGATGCTGTCGTCAAGGAAGTCGATGAAGAGCCCCGCGCCCCCGCCCAGGATGGCGCGCAGCGCATCGGCACCGCTGGAGCGGTTCGCAAGAATGGCGCGACGCTGGGCGATGCCGATCAATTCTGCAAGACCTCCAGATCGACGGTGAAGGTCTCGCCCGATACCGGCGTGTAAGCCCCGCGGGCCTCAAGAAGGCCGTAGAGCGTATCGCTAGTGAAGTTGATCTCGCTGCCGGTAATCGGCACGCCATTGGCGATTGCGCCGTCCGTGAAGGCCCGGTCGCAGGTGAAGTCGATGGCGCCGACGTAGTCGGCGGCCTTGTCCGTCAGCCATGCGCCGTTGTCGCCGTTGCTGGGCGTCGGCGAGGCGCGGTAGAGATGCAGCCGGAAGAAGGCCCCCGATAGGCCGGTGCCGCTCTTGCGGAGCCGCCCCCTGCGGACCATGCCGCCAAGGCCTGTCGCGCGTGAAACGGCGAAGCTCATCTTCGTGACGCTGCCCGCCGTGGTGCTGTTGGCGACGAGATCGCCCGAGGCATAGGCGTTGGTATCGGCAGGCCGCGTGAAGTTGGCCGAGACATTAGCGCTTGAGCCGCCGACGCGGCCGACGACGTCATTGCTGGAGGACAGGGCCGCCAGCGGCACGCCGGACGTGTTCGCCGGGGTGTAGCCCGGCTGGTCGTTCGCCGCGAAAGTGTCGAGCGAAGTCTTTACGCGAGTGGGCTGGGTCATGCCGCTCCCCTGTTCTGAACGTCATCGATGCAGGCGACCGCATGGTCGTGCGTGAATTCGATCTGGCCGATGTGCTGGACTTCCTTCGACACGTCGTGATCGATCAGGATGTCGAAACCGGCGGCGCGCGCCTGGGCGCAGAAGTGCATGTCCTCGCCGGAGTGGTCGCCGTTCGCCGGGATGTAATGGATGTCGTGCCAGGGCCGCAGCGCCTTGCGGTAGACCTCGGCCTTCACGAGCATGAAACCCATGCCGACGGCATGGATCTTCTCGAGGCCGGTGCTGGTCGGGTGGGTGTAGACGAAGTCCTTCGCCGCGGGCGTCTTGAAGGCAACTGTCTTCACCGGCAGACGCCGGGTCGCGTAGTTGGCCGCGACAATAGGCTTGCCGTGAGCCATGAGCCGGTCGGCGCCGTCCTTGGGAAAGCGCATGTCGCTGTCGATCCAGAGCAGCCAGTCGACGTTCGCCGTGAGGGCTTCCTTGACCAGCTT
>CAZPDI010000048.1:0-4862 GCA_964585425.1 uncultured Candidatus Saccharibacteria bacterium
CCATAGCCGTCCATTGCTTTGTGGCGAGCGATGAGTTGTTATCATCCACCAAAACGGCAGTTTCGCGGTATGTCACCGCACCCCAGTTTTCCATGGCGCCTGCAGCAAAGTCCGGGACTGCGATCATGTCGAGTTTGGGGAGAGGATAGGCGATGCCAAAATAGTCTTTATAGAAGCTGAGCGTTTTGGCGGCAACATCAAGCGCGAAAGCCCCTTGGTCTTTTTTGCCTGGAATGGTGTAAACCCGTACGACGACACCTTCGTAATTGGTAGTTTCGAGATACTCAAACTCACCAACCAAGAAAGCCAGCAAATAGGTGCTCATAATTGGTGTTTGAGCAAATTTCACAGTTTTCACACCATCTGATATCTCTGATTTCACAACCTGGCCATTACTAATAGCATCGAGCGCTTCATCTACGTGGAGCGTGACGTCAAAGGTCGCCTTGGCAGCTGGTTCATCAATACATACAAAGGCTTCGCGAGCCGAGGTAGATTCAAACTGTGTGGTTGCGAGCCACTTGGTCGTGCCGTCTTGGTCGTACTTGCTGCGGTACCAGCCGTGTAAGCTGTCATTTATAACGCCGCTATATTCGATATCGAGTGTGTATTCCCCGGCCGATAATTCGGATTCAGCACTAAGCGCTACTGTTTCATCATCTTTATTGTAGGTTACTTGTAATTCTTGATCTCCGATAGCGGCTTTTTTAATATCGAGATCACGACTATGGAATATAAGTTCACGACTGGGCTTTACTAGCTCAAAGATGATTTTTTCTTTGGCATTAAAGGTAAAGGTTGCAAGATCAGGAGTAAGATCTAGTACATAAGCGCTGGGTTTGATGGTGGTGATAAGGTGTTCTACATTCTTCATGCATCTAGTATATCACTAGGTATGACAACGCCCCCGCAAGTGAGACGTCCCGCATAAGCGGTAGTCACGCCCGCGAGGGCTTCAGACGGGTCCGTCGATGTAGACGCCGGTCACCGTGTAGACACCATCGACGGTGATGGTACCGTCGTAGGAGGTGATCTCGTCGTGGATCCACGAGCGGTCGGCCATGATCTTGCTCATGATGACGTCGGCCACCTGTCGGCGCATGCGCCCGGGCACGGTCTCTGCGTCTCCCTGTTCGGGGAAGTAGTGACGGATCGACATGCCGGTGTTGACGTGGCAGTAGTGGTAGCTGATCAACAGCCAGCTCTCGGGGGGCTCCCCTTCGACCGTCGCCATGACGGCCTCGAGGAGTGAACGCCCATTGCCGGCGAACTGCTCGGGGGTGAGGTTCTGGAAGCGCTGCTTGGCGGCAGCGACCAGTCGCTCGATGGTATCTTGGGGCTTCTCAGCCATGATGACTCCAGTACGGGGTAGGCGTGCGAATGCCCATACCATACACCATAAACAGTAATTTGACAATACTTATTAAGTACGCTACAATTTGAAGGTACTGATGCCGGACTTGATCCGGATTTTTTATCTCAGTATCAGTTTATATGCAACAACTGAATAACAATTAAATAGTCCCGAAAGGAAAAGTGAATATGCAACAGAATCAATTTGTTACGGCCATCGAAATGCTGGCTGAAGAAAAAGGTCTTAGTAAAGACATTATTATGGAGACCGTTGAGCTCGCTCTAGCGGCAGCTTACAAGAAAGACTACGGCGATAAGGATCAAGAGGTTCGTGTCGTACTAAAAGGTGATAGTGTTGAGCCACAGGTGTTTGTGAGCCGCGAAGTCGTAGAAGACGGTGACGTCGAAAATGACTTTTTGCAGGTCGCTTTAAGTGACGCTAAGAAGGTAGATAAGAATGCCAAAGTTGGCACCGAAGAAGAGCCTTACATGGTTGAGCAAGAAGAGCACCCCGAAGGTTTTGGTCGCGTAGCTGCTCAGACTGCTAAGCAGGTTATCATCCAGCGTTTGCGCGAAGCCGAGCGTGAGCTCATTTACACCGAATATAGCGATAAGATCGATACCGTCTTGAATGGTACCGTCCAGCGTGTTGATGGTAATACTGTCTATGTTGATCTCGGAAAAGCCAATGGCGTGCTGTTCCCTAACGAGCAAATTCCTCACGAGCGCTACTACATTGGCCAGCGCCTCAAGTGCTACTTGGTGCGTGTCGAGCAAAGCCTGCGCGGTCCTCAGATCATCCTGAGCCGAGCCCATGCCAACATGGTCCGTCACTTGTTTGAACTGGAAGTTCCAGAAATTGAGACCGGTGCCGTTACTATTCACGCCATTGCTCGCGAGGCTGGCGTGCGCACCAAGATTGCCGTCGAAAGTAACACTGCTGGCGTAGATGCCGTAGGTACCTTTGTGGGCGGACGCGGTAGCCGCGTACAGGCCGTCATGAGTGAACTTGGCGAAGAAAAGATCGACATCATTAATTACAGTGCCGATCCAAGTACCTTCATCATTAATGCTCTTTCGCCAACTAAGGTAAACAAGGTTGAGCTCAACGACGCCGAGCAGAAGGCGACCGTTACGGTGCCCGAGGATCAGCTCAGTCTAGCTATTGGTAAGCAAGGCCAGAACGTTCGTTTGGCTGCCAAGCTGACTGGCTGGAACATTGATATTACCAGTTCTGATGAGTCAAATGTCGAGACGGTAGAAGCAGTTGCCGAGACCCCCAAGAAGCGAGTTGACCTCGAAGGCTCATTAATCGATGCGATAAATAGCCAGGCTGAAGACGCTGAATAGCTAAACCATCATACTGCAAAAATTAGCACTCTTGCATATTGAGTGCTAATTTTATATACTGAGATGGTAGTAGGGAGGAGCGTTTATGAGTCAATCTGGTAGTCGTGGTACTCAAGATTTTTTTGATCGGTTTACCGAAAATGCCAAGCATAGTTTAGAGTTTGCCGATATGATTGCCGCGCAACTCGGCTCGCCGTACATTGGCACCGAGCATATGCTCCTTGGCGTGTTGCAGCAGGAAGAGTCTGTCGGTTCACAAATTTTGCGCGATGCCGGCGTTAGTATTGATCGTGCGCAGATAGCCATGACCGTCGCGCCCAGCGTGATGAGTGTTGGCCTTAACAAGGGCTTAAGCGAAACAGCAAAACTTACGCTTACCCTCTCGTACCGTATTGCCCAGGAATTCGGCCAACCGTATGCCGGTACCGAACATATTTTATTCGCCATTCTTAATCAAAAAAACGCGCGGGCTAATGCCGTGTTACGCGAAATTAGTGTTGACCCGGAATCAGTGCGTTCTGCCCTCGAGGAGTATTTAGTTGGCCAACAAGAGCAATCGGAGCAGACTTCTACCGGCAAGGGTAAAAACAAGAGTAAAACCCCGGCTCTTGATAAATATGGCATAGATTTAACGTTTAAGGCGCGTCATGGTCAATTAGATCCGGTGGTTGGGCGAGCCGATCAAATTAATCGTATGGTTGCCATTCTTGGTCGTCGCAGTAAAAACAATCCCGTACTAATTGGTGAGCCGGGCGTTGGCAAGACGGCCATCGTCGAAGGTCTTGCTCAAAAAATTATTGATGGTGATGTGCCCGAAACACTGCACGACAAGCGCGTCATTACCTTAGAGCTGAGTACCGTTGTGGCCGGTACTAAGTTCCGTGGCGAATTCGAAGAACGCCTCAAGAAGGTCGTTAACGAAGCCACAAATAATAACGATGTAATTCTATTTATTGACGAACTCCATACCATCGTTGGCGCCGGTGCGGCCGAGGGTGCAATAGACGCCGCCAACATCCTTAAACCCCCACTGAGCCGTGGCGAGATGCAGGTAATTGGCGCCACTACCCTCGAAGAATATCGTAAGTATATCGAAAAAGATTCAGCATTAGAGCGGCGTTTCCAGCCTGTTCAGGTACCCGAAGCTACTGTTGATGAGACCATCGAAGTGCTCCGAGGGCTTAAGCCTCATTACGAAGAATTCCACAAGGTTCATATCCAGGATGAGGCTCTCGTGGCGGCCGCTAAGCTGGCTGCCCGGTATATTAATGATCGCTTCTTGCCAGATAAAGCCATTGATCTCATCGACGAAGCTGCGAGCTTAACGCGCATGAAGGTTGCCGGGGTTAATAAGGTGCAGACTGGCCTCAAGAAGCAGCTGGCGGCTATTCATGAGGAGATCGAGGCTGCCGTTGACGAGCAAGATTTTGAGCACGCCGCTAAGCTCAAGACCAAGGCCAGCCAGATAGAACAAAAGCTATCAACCGAACGGGCTAAGACTACCGCCAAAGCTGCCGTACAGGTTATTGACGCCGAAGCCGTGGCGCGTATCGTGGCCATTATGACGGGTATTCCTGCCACTCGCCTCGTTAAGGCCGAAGCATTAAACCTCAAGAAGCTCGAAGCCAATATGAAGAAGCGTATTATTGGCCAAGACGAAGCCATTGCGGCCATTGCCAGCGCGGTACGTCGCAGTCGAACCGGCATCGGTGATCAGCGCCGCCCAATTGGCTCGTTCATGTTTATGGGCCCCACTGGCGTAGGTAAGACTGAGCTGGCTCGTGTCTTGTCCGAAGAGCTCTTTGGTAGTCGCGATGCGATTATTAAAGTCGATATGAGCGAGTTTATGGAAAAGCATAATGTTGCTCGATTAGTTGGCGCGCCAGCCGGCTATGTCGGCTACGAAGACGGTGGTCAGCTGACCGAGCAGGTGCGTCGTCGACCATACAGTCTCATCCTTTTCGACGAGATCGAAAAAGCTCATCCCGATGTCTTTAATATGCTGTTGCAAATACTGGAAGATGGCCAGTTAAGTGACGCCAAAGGTCGTAAGGTTGACTTCCGTAACACGGTGATCATCATGACTAGTAATGTTGGCGCTGGCGAGATGTTTAAAGAGGCTCGCCTGGGCTTTCATGCCCATACCGCCAATCAGCGTG
>CAZPDI010000049.1:0-3035 GCA_964585425.1 uncultured Candidatus Saccharibacteria bacterium
GATATGTGTAGACCGACCTTTGCGGAGATGGCCAAGGAGATTAAAGACCCCGTACAAGCACCATCTGTACCCGAAACTTTTGACCTGAGCCAAGTTAAGGCGCCTGGTACAATACTGTTTCCTTCCAGTCGCCGAGTGACCGGAACCTCTAAGTACCGGGTAACTTTATATGCCCCAAATGGTACGGTGACGATCGCAGGGTCAACCTTTGGTGGTGATACGGCGAACTCTTATAGCCGAGAAAATCTACCCGTTGTCGGTGTATTAGCGCAGAATATTAAGATCGAACCAGGCGTGGGCACAATTAATGCCATTCTATATGCCAGTTTGAATATCGATACTTGTGCTGGTCAGGATATCAAGACAACTGGTGGCGTAGCAGCCTGTAAGAGCAAATTAACCCTCAAGGGCTTTGCCATGGCGCATGACTTTAGCTTTAAGCGCACTACCGGCGCTAATGGCTTGAATGAATCTGAACGGCTCCAATTTAGTGCTGCTTACTACTTAAACCCGCCAGATGGCTTTAAAAAGGCCGCAGGGCTGGTCAAATACCTTGGGGAGCGAGCACCACTGTACTAGTATGTATCTGTTGTGGTAGCCTAGGAGTATGAAAATCCATACTATGAATCTCTCATCACAACCATTTGCCGCCATAAAAGACGGAACTAAGGTTATTGAATCTCGTTTATATGATGCCAAGCGACGGAAAATAGAACTTGGTGACGAGATTATTTTTCATAATGATGATTCAGCGGATACCCTTAAAACCAAGGTGGTGGGGCTGTTGCGATACCCAACATTTAGGGAGATGTTCGAAGACAATGATCCGTTAAAATTTGGTGGTCCTGATGCAGATTGGCTCACTAATCAAATTGAAGAGTTTTATTCCCCAGAAAAGCAACTAGTAGAGGGCGTTATTGGCGTGCGTATTCAGCGAGTTTAGTCTTGCCGCAACATAACTTTTATGATATAACCTAACTACCCAACCAAGTCACGTCGTAAAAATCGTGACACATCAAATGGAGGTAGTACCTTGACGAGCTTGCTCGCAAGTCCAGTTATCCGGGAGGCAGCCGAAGGAGACTTCGGCTGGGTTTCGGAGCTCATGAACGATGCGCTCACCCCCTTCTACGGGGGCGATCACGTGGCTCACGCCCGGCGCATCTTCGACACCCACATGGCCGGAGGGATCGACGCCGTCGGTCATTTCTCGGCCAGCCAGCACATGTTCATCGCCGAGATCGACGGCCAGCCCGCCGGTCTCATCCACGTGGTTGGCAAGAAGCAGGACACGGCCAAGATCAGCCCGCTGATCATCGACCCGGCCTTCAAGGGACGCGGTCTCGGCCCGATCCTGCTGGAGCACGCCGAGCGCTTTGCCGAAGAACTTGGCGCGCGTCAGGTGTACTGCACGGTGGCCAGCAGCAACCAGTCCGCTCTGGGGTTCTTCCGTTCGAAGGGCTACCGGATCACGGGCACCGCCCGCAACCACTACAAGCAGGGTGTCGACGAGCACATGCTCTACAAGCAGCTTGGTAGCGATACCGATCTGTCCGCGCCCAACATCTCGGTCGTTCCCTTCGAACGTGCGCTGCATGAAGTCGGGGTTCGAAAACTGGTGTTGGGCAGCCTGCAGGGCGACTTCCTCGGTGTCGATGACGCCTGGGTGGATGCCTTGTTCGCCGGCTACGAGCGTCGCAACAGCGGTGACGTCAACGCCAAGTTCAAGGTGATCTTCGTGGCCGAGTGCAACGGAGAGATTCTGGGCGTGGCAGGGGCAACCCCCAAGAAGGGTGACCCCGTCAAGCTCATGCCCCTGGCAGCCTCCCACGAGGCCGCCTTTGAAGCCCTGATCATCGACCTGCAGAGCCTCTTGGCCGACTTCGGCCACAAGCTGTACGTGCACCTGGTGCCCGAGGCTTGGCAGATCGACTGCTTGCAGCGTCACGGGTGGAACATGGAGGGCCTCTTCCCCGGAGGCTACGCTCCCGAGAGCGTCGTGCAGCAGTGGGGACTCGAGATCAACAACGGAGAGACGAACATGACCAGGAAGATGCGCATCAAGCGCCCCTACTTCGACGCCATCATGAAGGGGGAGAAGACCCTCGAAGTTCGGGTCGGCTACGGCAACATCAAGCGCATCCGTACGGGTGACCTGATCGAGCTGGAGACGTCGCAGACGTCCGGGTTGGTGCGCGTCACCGACCTGCGGACCTACGACAGCTTCGTCGACATGCTCGAGTTCGAGCCCTGGCAGCAGATCGTCCCGAACGCTCGCGACAAGGCCCAGGCCTTGCGCATGCTGCAGGACATCTACCCGTCGAACAAGGAGGCCCTGGGCATCTACGTGTTCCAGATCACGCCTGAGCGACGTTCGGCTGCGCGCAGCTGATCAAGCTGGTCCCACTGGGACCGACACCCTGCGGGGTGTCGGTCCTGGACCAACCTAAGTTTTGAATTTACAGATTCAAGATTTAGGTTGATACGTTAAAGCCAGATAGTACTTACGCTAAAAGTATTGACAAAATGTCTATTTTGGTGTAAACTACCTGCATCATGGATTTAACCCCCAAACAACAAGCTAGTGAAGCTATTCGCCAGGCTCAATCAATCCTGTTGGTAACCGCTCAGCGACCCAACATCGATCAGGTTGCCAGCATGGTGGCCTTGACGCACGCCCTGCGTAAGCTCGATAAGAAGGTATCGCCGGTTATTACTGATCGTATTCCTGGCGGCGCCCAGTTCTTGAGCAAGGGTTTGGTTGAAACCAGTTTAGCTGGTAGCCGGGATTTTATCGTCGAAGTCAGCCTGGCTAAAGCCGAGGTTGATAAGGTTAAGTACACCGTCGATGACGGCAAATTAAACGTGCATATTACGCCTTACAGTGGGGGATTTGCCCCTTCTGACGTCACCTTTAGCAAGGGCGATTATCACTTTGATCTGATTATTGCCCTCGGTGTGCCACGACGCGCCAACCTGGATCGCATTTTTGACGAGAATCCAAATCTGTTAACGACGATTCCAGTGTTAAACCT
>CAZPDI010000049.1:3045-4055 GCA_964585425.1 uncultured Candidatus Saccharibacteria bacterium
ACCTGGATTATCATCGCATTAATGAGCAACACGGTGCCGTTAACCTGGTAGAAACCAACTCTTCCACGCTGGCTGAGATGGTCTTAGCGCTTACGGAAAGCGTCCAGAATGGCTTACTTGATAAAGATATGGCTACGGCCTTGCTGGCCGGTATTATGGCCGCTACCGACCGCTTTACGGCGCCAAGTACGACCGCCAAGAGTATGACGGTTGCTGCCCAGATGTTAGCCGCCGGCGCGGATCAGCAAAAGGTTACCAAAGAAATCTTTGGTGAGCGTCCTCGACGTGAAGATCGACCAAAACCTCAACAGCAGCAAAGCAAGCCTGCACCTAAACCGGTAGAGAAGGTTGAAGCACCCAAACCTATTGAAGAGCCAGAGGTTGATGTTGATCAGGAGCTCGATGCCTTCATTCACGAAGGTGCCAATAATGATCCGTTGACTTGGGAAGCCCCAGCTGATGACAACGTCATCAACTATCGCCCGTAAGTTACAATAGAGTCATGAACGGATTATTACTGGTAAATAAGCCGGCGGGGATCACTTCGTTTGATTGTATCCGCAAACTTCGCCGTACCACGGGTGTAAAGAAAATCGGTCATGCTGGCACACTTGATCCGGCCGCTACCGGCTTGATGTTGCTCTTATTTGGCACGGCTTGTAAGCAAGCTCAGCAATTTAGCAAGCTCGATAAAACCTATATCGCCCAGATGGAGTTAGGCAAAAATAGCACTACTGGGGACCGAGAAGGGGAATTGACGAACATCAGTGATCGTCTACCGGATCTGGTGGAAATTGAGCGAACACTCAAATTATTCATTGGCGAGATAACCCAGACGCCCAGCAAATACTCGGCTATCAAAATCGATGGGCAGGAGGCCTACAAGCGGGCCCGTCGCGGGGAAGAAGTGAAAATGCCAAGCCGACAGATTACTGTTAATTCGATCGATCTTTTATCTTATAAGTATCCATATTTGGAGATTTCTGCTGACGTGTCGAGCGGTACGTATA
>CAZPDI010000050.1:0-4002 GCA_964585425.1 uncultured Candidatus Saccharibacteria bacterium
GATTAAAGCCGATGTCGCCGTATTTGAGGTTGATGAGGCGAGTTTACCGGCGGTAGCTGATGCGCTGCGACCGACGCATATCGCCATTTTGAATCTGTTCCGCGATCAATTGGATCGCTATGGTGAGCTCGATAGCACGGCTAATCTGCTCGGTGGAGTGCTCGAGCGCCACCGGGGCGTCCAGGTGCTCTTAAATGCTGATGATCCATTGGTCGCCAGCTTAGCCGATCGAGTAGCTGCCGATCACGTCCAGTTCTTCGGTGTGGAAGCCAGTGATAGTAGGCGTCTGGAATCTGACGCGACGGCTGATTCATCACACTCGCCATATGATGGAACCCCGCTAGTGTATAGCAAAAACTGGTTTGGTCATCTGGGGCATTACGCCAGTCAAGATAAGAAGTTCAAGCGGCCGGCACCTGCTTATAGCCTCAAGCAGAAGGGGTTGGAGCTGAGTATGGATCTGGCCGGCGAAAAGGGGGTGATTAAACTCCCGCTAGCAGGATTATATAATGCTTACAACGCGCTGGCTGCGGCCGCTTTGGCCACAAAAATGGGTGTAAAAATCGATGTAATTAAGTCAACGTTAGGGGCTACTAAAGCAGCATTCGGACGAGTCGAGCACTTTGAATATAATGGTCGCCAGGTGTACTTGCTACTTATAAAAAATCCAACTGGCTTTAATCAGGTTATTCAGACATTCTTGCAAAACCATAAGCATAATAGCTCGGTCATGATTGCAATCAACGATAACTTTGCCGACGGCCGCGATGTGAGCTGGCTCTGGGACTCGGCGGTGGAGGAGATAGCTGGCACGCAACCCATAGTGGTGAGCGGCACCCGTGCGTATGATATGGCGCTACGCCTTAAGTATGCCGATCGAGCCTGTGATATTCATGTAGATATTACAACCGCCTTCGAGAGAGCCATTCACCAGACGCCGCAAAACGGCACACTTTATGTATTGCCAACCTATACCGCCATGATGCACTTGCGTAAATGGCTGGCCACTAAAGTTCAGATTGGAGCCTTCCATGAGTAAGCTCACTATTGTCCATCTCTACCCGGAAGAAATGAATATTTACGGCGATCGTGGTAACGTACTAACGCTTAGCAAACGGCTGGAATGGCGTGGTATCGAGCACAACGTTGTCGGGGTTGGCGTTGGGCAAGATTATGATTTTACGCAGGCCGATATTGTGTTTGGTGGTGGTGGTCAAGACAAGGGGCAAACCGTAGTGGCCGAGGATTTGATCACCAAGGCCGATAGTCTGCGCGCCGCGGCCAGTAATGGTGTAGTAATGCTCATGGTCTGTGGCATGTATCAACTATTCGGGCATGGATTTCAGCCTGGCAATGCCGATTACATTAAAGGCATTGGTATTTTTGATGCCCGAACTACTGCTGGCGATGATCGCATGATCGGTAACGTTATCGTCGATACGGCCTGGGGTCAACTCGTTGGCTTCGAAAACCATAGCGGCCTGACTACCCTCGGCGACAATCAACCGGCATTGGGTGCCATACGTATGGGGTATGGCAACGACGGGCAGAGTGGGGAAGAAGGAGCTGTCACACAAAATGTGTACGGCACGTACTTGCATGGTTCGCTGCTGCCTAAGAATCCAGCGTTTGCCGACCACCTACTGCTCACGGCGGTTCGTCGAAAGTTTGGTGAAGACTATATGTTGCCAGATCTAGACGACAATCTTGAACAACTTGCGCATACGGCTGCTACAAAGCTTGTTCAGTAGCGCCCCATACGATACACTAGAATTATGTTCGAGCAATTGTTTGGTTCAAAGACCCGTGTAAAGCTACTGAGTTTGTTTTTAAACAACCCCGGTCGTCCTTATTTTGTGCGCGAAATTACTCGCAAGATTGATGAGCAAATCAACTCGGTACGCCGCGAGCTTTCCAACTTACTCAGTGTTGGCATTGTAAAATCAACGAGCGCCAACAACAAGCTGTACTACGAAGTCGATACGACGTACGAATATTATGAACCGTTGCGCAAAATCTTTACCACCGTGCAAGTCAGCGATAAAAAGGTGGCTAGCGATATTAAAGAAGAAGACACAATTGCTCTCAAACTTAAGACAGCTGGGCAAATTGAGCTGGCCTGGCTAACTGGTAGTTTCGTACGCGATGACATCGTTGGTGTCGACATCGTGGTCGTCGGTGACGTCAACAAAGCCAAGCTCGCCAAGGTGATAGCCGACATCGAAAGTGACGAAGGTCGCGAACTGAACTATACTAGTATGACAACCGACGATTATAACTACCGCGTCAGTCTTAACGACCGATTCTTGGGCAGCGTTTTAGCCGCCAAGCGAATTACCCTGGTAGATAATCTCAAATCAGAACAGACCACATAAGCAGGAGGAGTGAGCATGGAAGTATCATATTTAGGAAAGAACAGTGTGCGCATTGCTGCCAGGAACGTCACCTTTGTGACTGATCCACAGGCCGGAGCTGGCAAAAAGTCGACGGCTGACGTCACCCTTATCACTGAGGGTGTTAACGAAGCGGCTGCCGGATTGGTGCTCGATACACCAGGCGAATACGAGATTAAGGGTATGATGGTCACCGGTGTACCAGTGGGTGAGGGTACTGCCTACGTAATTCAGGGTGATGGTGGTAGTGTGGCTATTTTGAGTGACACCACCGAGACTCTCAGCGCCGAAGCGCTGGAGCAACTCAGCGAAAAAGACGTCTTGTTTATTGCGGCTGCTGGATATGAGCTGATTGGAAAACTGGAGCCCAAATATGTTGTGCCGCTGGGTGAAGGTACCGAACTTAAGAAGTTCATTGACGAGATGGGGGGCACAACCACCGAAAAGCAGACCAAGCTCAAAATTACCGGCCGTGATGTGCCCGAAGAGACCACTGTGGTAATTCTTGACCCGAGTAACTAGATCTGATAGAATAAAGCACATGTCATACAAATGCGATTTAACAGGTAAAGGTAAGCAGTTCGGTCACAACGTGAGTTTCTCACAGCGTAAGACCGCTAAAGTCTGGAAGCCTAACCTGCAAACTAAGACGATTGTCATCGACGGCCAAAAGGTTCGCCTTAAGCTGGCTGCTTCGACGATTCGTACTCTCAAAAAATACCAAGCTCAAGAGCTGGCCAAAGAACAAGCTCAGACGGCTTAATAGTCTCATACGTCCTGTATAATAGCAGTATGGAAATCATTCAGATTATCATCATACTGCTATTTTCGTTGACGCTGCATGAGTTGATGCACGCCTTGGTCAGTGATAAGCTGGGCGACCCAACGGCACGCCATCAAGGACGCATATCGCTTAATCCATTGGCTCATATAGATCCGTTTACTACATTATTGTTACCAGCTCTCTTAATCCTGGCGGGTTCACCGATTATTTTTGGTGCAGCTAAACCGGTGCCATTTACTCCCTGGAATGTGCGCTACGGAAAATGGGGGATTGCACTTATTTCGGTTGCCGGCCCTCTGACTAATCTTGTAATCGCAATTTTATTGTCAATTTATCTGCAGTTCTTTTATAGTTCGTTCTTATTGACGGCGATTAGCGTAAATGTAGCCTTTTTCGTGTTTAACATGATACCGTTTCCGCCCCTAGACGGTTCCCGAATATTGTATGCGGTAGCCCCTCGCGGCCTACGTGACGTCATGGATAAGATCGAGGGCGCCGGTATGATAGCGTTGTTCTTATTCTTATTTGTCGGCTTTCGCTTTATTGCACCATTTATGAATATGGCCGTAACGGGTATTATGAAGCTGCTTATACCTGGTATAATATAAGAGTCTTCTGCAAAGACCTTCAATTTTTCTCTGATTACGTTCATCAAGGGAGTTCTAGATTGGTTAACGCTGTGGCGGTAACTTGCGAACACCCACCTGCTTTATAAGGCAGGGAAAGAGCGGATGGTCGCAGAAGACACTTTATGTTTACGACGGGGTGTGGCGCAGTTGGTAGCGCGTACGGCTGGGGGCCGTGAGGTCGCAGGTTCAAGTCCTG
>CAZPDI010000051.1:0-3983 GCA_964585425.1 uncultured Candidatus Saccharibacteria bacterium
TGGTGTGCCAGACTACCTAAAAAATGATTCGCGCCATGTCACCGAGATTATTGCCGAGGCCAAAGAGCAGCGCATGCGCAATAAAGGCTACTTATGATCTGCTTTGATACCAATGTCTTGACCGATATGATGCTCGCCCGGCCAACCGCAGAGATAAGCCATGCTTATTTTGCTCAGAACATTAAGGAGGCATCGGCTAGTATTCTATCGCTTCAGTTCTTAATGTACTACGCCGAAAAACATCATATGAATACTGATGCGGTGCGTAAAGCAAGCAACTTAATGATTTGGCTGCCTGTTACCGAAGAAGATACTCAGTGGGCTTTTGAGCATTATGACGGAAAAGATTATGAGGATGCTCTACAAGTGTCTATTGCCCTACGCGAAGGCTGCACCACGTTCGTAACTCGAGATAAAAAGCTCGCCCAAAAATACGCCGATGAGATTAAGATTAAACTGATTTAATAAAACACTCGTGGGCCAGCGCTTGTGGTAGCTTACCCGTTTCGAATTTGGCCAACAAGGCTTTCATTTGGCTTTCTTGAGCCTGAAGGGCGCGAAGTTTTACCTCGCATATAGTATCGGGAAGTCGGAAGTTAATACTAAGTTCGTCTTCTGGTACCATTGGCGGCTCGGCAATATTAAAGAAAACATCAGCTTTTTCATCAAGTTCTTTACCGCCCTCTTCGTACCACTCTCGTGTATGTACAGCGTGGTACAGCTGCGGATTGCCGTCGACCAGCTGTAGGGCGTGGCTTACCCATCTTGATACCGCAGCATGATCGCTGTGCCCGGTTAAGCCTTCTGGTCCAAACGTCAGTACAGTATTAGGTCGCTCACGGTGCATAACCGCGGCTAGCTGGAGCGCCATGTCATTTGCATCTGCACGATCACACTCCCCATCGAGACATTCCAACATACCATGCTCCTCTACCCCTAAGATGCGTAAGGATTCATGGAGTTCCTGGGCACGAATATTACCAAGCTCCTTCTGGGGCCAACGTTCTTCATCCGTAGTGCCAGCCTCACCCTTAGTGGCCGTAATAACGACTACCTTCTGTCCATTGCGGGCAGCGGCCGCGAGTATCCCGCCGGCAATCCAAGTCTCATCGTCGGGATGAGCACCGATGCATAAAATAATGCCTAATTCCTCGATTTCATCAGTGGTTTTGATGCAGTCCATATCCGTTATGATACCACGCTACTGTACCAAACGATATCGGTTACCATGCAGCTCGACAAAACCCTCGCTCGTGAGCTGCTTAAGGATTTTGTCGAATCGAGCTTGATCTGAACAATCTATGTATTCAATAAGCTGTTTTCCAGATAGAGACTTCTCGGCCAAAGCTCGTAATACGGCCCCCCGTAACTGTCTATCCGAGCCTTCAAACCTACTTTGCACACCATGATGCTTACTGCGCCGATTGGGATTTGGCACGGTTTTGGCCAAATGAGTTCCATAGTCCATCAGCGCGTAATACCACTCCCGCGGGTGCTCCCGATCCAGAGCCTCTTCAACAAGAGGTAACAATTGCTTATCTTCTATCCCCTCTTGATCAGCAAAGAAGTGATGAATAAACACCCGCCGAATATTCGTCTCGATAAACACCACTGGCGCGTCGTAAGCAAACGCCGCGATACTGCCAGCCGTACCAGGGCCGATGCCAGGCAGCTTTATAAGTTCTGCTGGATCTTTGGGCAGTTCCCCCTTAATGGTTTGGGCCAGCTTGTGCAAATTCAACGCCCGACGGTTATACCCCAGACCCTGCCACGCTGTAATTACTTGCGCTGGACTAGCCGCCGCAAGTACCTCAAAACTCGGAAACTCCTTAATAAACTGCGGAAATTTCTCCATTACTCGGCCAACTTGCGTCTGCTGCAGCATTACTTCACTGACCACCACCCAATATGGATTTGGATTTTCGCGCCACGGCATCTCGCGCCGATAGTCGTGATAGTAGTCCCAGATAATATTGCGAAAATCGTTCATAAATGGTATTGTACCAAAACCACGGTCTATAAACCAAGGAGTTCCCATGACCGACCCAGATGTCGAAGAAGTCAATGAAGAAATCGAGGACAAGTGGCTCATCGCCTCGAGTTTCCGCGACACCGTTCTGCAGATGGTCACCAAGTGGGATTGGTCGCAGATCACCCAGTGGTACCTGCACGACGGCGCACTGTCCGAGCACACAGCTGCTCCATGGAGCAAACCAACGCCCGACTGGGCATGGAAGGTGGCGACCGGCCACGCTCCTGGCGTTGTTCGAGTGCGCTTCAAGCACCCCAACAAAGCCTGGCATCCGAGCTACTTCCTGACCATCAAGGGCAAGGGCGTGGTTGCCGTCAAAAAGCCGGAGTTCGAAGTCGAACTACCCAAGCCGCTCTTCGAAACCCTGTTGAATCTCGGGCATCAAGGACAGCCGGTCGTCAAGAAGCGTCACGAGTACAAGCTGCCCGCCGGCAAGATGCTGGAGCTCGATGTCTTCGAGGAGGAATACCGCGGGCTGATCTTGGTCGAGGTCGAGTTCAAGTCCGAAGAAGAAGCCGAGCGCTTCGAGCTCCCGCCCATCCTGCGCCCCCTGAAGCCCAAGAAGGTCACCGACGACCCGCGCTACGGCAACTTCAGCTTGGCGGTCAACAAGCCGCTCACCATCGACTGACGCACCCGCGCGTCACCCGTCCGCCCCGGACCTTCTGGGGCGGACGTTGTCTTTTTATGCGGCCATCCCAAAGTCAACTTCATCGGCCTCGGTCTGGCGAATGATTAATTTAGTGCTCTCTGCCCCGGGACCTTTAGTATCCTGAGTTCGCTCTACCGAGAGCGTATATGGGCCAGCTTGAACCTCGTGACCAGCAGCCCCAACCTCAGCCTCACCACTTAGTATGTACCATAATTGCTGTACGGCCCGAGGCTCGCCAGAATTAAGCGCATCCAGATCGATAGTTACCGCTTCACCATTTTGTTCCTGCGCTCGATCTTCGAGCTGTTCAGCAAGCGACCTAAGTGCTGATACCAGGCTGGTAATTTCGCCTATTTTTAGCGACTCCAAAGTATCACCAACCGCAGCATTCTCGGCATCAAAGGTGTCGGAATCACCGTATGGATCGCGCTCAGTAGCATTATTAAGCTGAAACATAAGAGTTGCGGCCAACTCTCGACTGCGCTCAAATACTACCCCGCGCAAACCAGGTGCTACGCGATCAAAAACGTCACTCAGCTCATACGGGAGCTTTTTAAGATCATCTTCGACTTCTTTAATAGCCTCATTAGCCATAGCCTCTCCGCCCACCTCTGGGGTAGCTAACTCGCCATTGGCCTCAGCAGCACGTAACTCAGGATCAAGTTCTTGGTCATTCATTATTTGTTCTCCTCAAAATCCAAGCTTAGGGAATTAATACAATAGCGTTGCCCTGTAGGCGTCGGGCCGTCGTTAAATAGGTGCCCTAAATGCCCGCCACAGTTGGCGCACTGCACCTCGGTACGCTCCATGCCATGGCTATGATCAGGCACCAGCTTCACTTTTGAGTCATCGACGGCATCCCAAAAACTTGGCCAGCCACTTCCGCTATCAAATTTGGTTTTACTACTAAATAACGGCTCATGACAGGCCGCACACCGATACACACCTTCACCTTTATTATTTAGTAACGCACCACTAAAAGGCAGTTCCGTCCCCTTTTCGCGCAAAACATGATACTGCTCGGGTGTGAGTTTATCTTTCCATTGATCATTCATATATTCATTATACGCTGTTTGCTATACTAGTAGATATGAGTGACAAACTAACATCACATGAAAAGCCACAAGAAACCAGCCGCCAGCAAGGAGAGCTTTTAACAAAAGAGCTCCAGGAAAGTATGGTTGAGACGAAGAGAATAACAAGCTCTGAAGAGGCTGAGGAATACCTTAACTTTGTACGTGGCCTCTACAGAGACAATGCAGCTGAGTTTAAGGGCAATAAAACGCCCGAGCAGCAAGA
>CAZPDI010000052.1:0-3640 GCA_964585425.1 uncultured Candidatus Saccharibacteria bacterium
GGGTAGTTTGCACCTGCAAACCGACTGCAAACCAAGGCCGAAATGACAAAGCAAAACAAGGCGATAGACTGGGATGGCGTTGCGCGCGATTACCGCGCTGGCGTGATGAGCATCCGAGAGATCGCCAAATGGTACGGCATCAGCGACACAGCGATCCACAAGAAGGCAAAGGCTGAGGGGTGGGAGCGCAAGCAGCAGCCTCCGCACGTCGACCGCAAGGCCATCATCGGCGAGATCGTCTCGATCCGCGCTGATGCGACGCCGGAGCAACTGACGGATCGTGCGCGGGGCATGGCAGCGCGATTGCTCGATGAACTCGACACGGTTTCGGCCAATGTCGGGCAGCTCGAGGAAATGATCGAGGCTGAGGAATCGGACCCTCGGCGCCGTGGCGCGCTGATGAAGGCGATCTCCCTCGGCGAGCGCGCAAAGACGCTCAAGGACATCTCGTTGACGATGAAGACGCTGACGGAAACAGGCGAGCCGCAGGGCAAGAAGGAGGCCCGCCAGCAGAACGCCGATCGTGCGGCGAGTGCGGGCCGGTACGGTGTGCCGGCGGCGCCGGGCGCCCGGATGAACTGATGCAGTGGTCGACCGCCTGCGTCGATTGGGAGCAGAGGATAGTTGATCGGCAGTCGCTGATCCCGTTCGCTCCGCTCTTTCCAGACGAGGCCGCGGCTGCGCTCGACGTATTCAAGGCGCTGCGCATCGTCGATGCGCCTGGTTCGCCAACTTTCGGCGAGGCCTGCGAGCAGTGGGTGTTCGATTTCGTTGCGGCGATCTTCGGTGCCTATGACGCTGAGAGCGGCCGGCAGATGATCCGCGAATTCTTCCTGCTCATCAGCAAGAAGAATTCCAAGTCGACGATAGCGGCTGGCATCATGCTCACGGCGCTGATCCGAAACTGGCGCCTAGAGGAGGAATTGCTGATCCTGGCGCCGACCATTGAGGTCGCCAAGAACAGTTACGGCCCGGCCGCCGCAATGGTGCGCGCCGATCCTGACCTCGACGCTGCGCAGAACGGTTTCCTGCACGTGCAGGATCATCTGAAGACGATCAAGCATCTGAAGACCAAGGCAGTGCTCAAGGTTGTCGCAGCGGACACCGACACGGTCTCCGGCAAGAAGGCCGGCAAGGTGCTGATCGACGAGTTGTGGGTGTTCGGCAAGCGCGCCAATGCGGACGCGATGCTGCGCGAGGCGACGGGCGGACTTGTATCGCGGCCCGAGGGGTTCGTGATTGACCTCTCGACGCAGAGCGATGAGGCCCCGGCCGGGGTGTTCAAGGCTAAGCTCGACTATTGCCGCGACGTGCGGGACGGGAAGATCATCGACCCGAAGACGCTCCCGGTGATTTACGAATTCACGCCGGCCCAGATAGAGGCAGAGGCCTACCTGAAGCCGACGCTGTTCTATGTGACGAACCCCAATCTAGGGCGCTCGGTCAGCGCCGAATGGATTGAGGATGAGTTGCGCAAGGTCGCCAATGACGACGCCGCGCGACTGACGTTCCTGTCGAAACATCTCAACGTCGAGATCGGGCTGTCGCTGCGCAACAGCGCATGGGCTGGCGCCCGGTACTGGCAGAGCGCGGCAGACGACACGTTTGCCGACTTTCAAGCCTTCCTCGACCGCTGCGAAGTGGTTGTCGTCGGGGGTGACGGCGGCGGGCTCGATGACTTGTTCGGCGGGGCGTTTTGCGGACGTGAGAAGAGCACGCGCGACTGGCTGATCTGGGCGCACGGGTGGTGCCAGCCGGACGTGCTCGAGCGGCGCAAGGACATCGCGCCGCGGCTGAAAGACTTTGAGACCGCCGGCGAACTGACGATCTGCGACCGGCCGACACAGGATCTGGAAGAATTCTGCGACTTCGTCGAAATGGTCCGCGATGCCGGGCTGCTGCCGGCGGAAAACGCCGTTGGGCTTGACCCGATGGGCGTTGCGGCACTTGTCGACGAGCTCGCTTCACGTGAAATCGGCGGCAAGCAGGTCGTCGGTGTCGGGCAGGGCTTTCGCCTCAATGGCGCGGTACTCGGCGCCGAACGTAAGCTGAAGGATGGCACGCTCTGGCACGCAGGTCAGGACATCATGGCCTGGTGCGTTGGCAACGCCAAGGTCGAGATGCGCGGCAACGCCGCAATGATCACCAAGCAAACCGCCGGCCGGGCGAAGATCGATCTTCTGATGGCAGCGATCAACGCGGTGTTTCTGATGAGCCTCAACCCCGAGGGGAGTGCCGTGGCGTCCTCGCCATGGGATGATCCCGCGTATTCATTGGTGGATGCATGAAACTCTTCGGTCTCGACATCCGCCGCGAAACGCGCGCCTCGCCGGAAGACCCGCGCGTGCCGATCAGCGCCGAGAACTTCCTTTCGTTCTTTGGAGTCGAGGCGTCCAATCTGCCGACGGTCACGGTTGAGCGTGCGCTCAAGGTTCCGGCGGTTGCGGCGGCCGTGACTTTCCTGCCGCGCACGATGGCCGCTCTGCCGCTCCATGCCTACAAGCGCACCGAGAAGGGATCGGAAAAGCTCACCGGCAAAATCGAGAAAGTGATCCACGAGAACCCGAATCCGCACATGGATCGGTTCAAGTGCGGCCAGTATTTCTGGCAGCAGGTATTCACCTCTGGCCGCGGGCTGATGTGGATCGAGTGGGCGGGTAACAACCCGGAGGCGATGTGGCCCTTCGATGCGACCCGGACCACGATAAGGCGCCGCGGGATGCAGCTGTCCTACATCTATGAGGGGAAAGAGTATCCCGGCGAGGATGTGATCGACATCCCGTTCATGCTCAAGGACGACATGACAGGGCATCGCGGCCCCATCACTCTCGCGTCGAAGGCTATCCAGCTCGCGCTTGCGATGAACGACTATGCGAGCGGCTTCTTCGCAGGTGGCGGCGTTCCTCCGCTTGCGCTGACCGGCCCGCTCCCGGCTGGCCCCGAGGCGATGAAGCGCGCACAGGCGGACATCAAGCGGGCAGTGGATGCGGCAAAGAAGAACAGTGAGCCAGTATTCCCCATCCCTGCGGGGTACACGCTGGCCCCCGTCGGCGTCGATCCGGAAAAGGGGCAGATGACGGAGGCTCGTCTGTTCCAGATCCAGGAAATTGCGCGAGTCTACGGCATCCCGCCAGCATTCCTGCAGGACTTGTCGCGCGGCACCTTTGCCAACGTCGAGCAGCAGGACCTGAATTTGGTCAAGCATCTTGTCGCACAATGGGCAGGAGCGCTCGAAGGCGAGATGAACCTCAAGCTCTTCGGCCGGCTGAACAATAATCGGTACGTCGAGCACAACCTAGACGGTCTGATGCGTGGCGATTTCAGGTCGAGGATCGAGGGCATTGCCCGCGCGATCCAGACCGCGCAGCTCACGCCGAACGAAGGCCGCGGGCTGGAGAACCGGCCGGCGCTGGCGAATGGCAATGATCTTCTGGTGCAGGGCGCCACAGTGCCGCTCGGCACGCAACCTGTCGGCACACCGCCGAATGATCTTCAGAACGGAGGGGCCAATGACCCTGGAAACGCGGACGCTCAGCCATCCGCTTGAGTTTCGTGCCGGGGATACCGGCAAGAAGCTGGCCGGCACGGCGATCGTCTACAACCGCGAGACGATTATCGGCGACTATTTCCGGGAACGCAT
>CAZPDI010000053.1:0-528 GCA_964585425.1 uncultured Candidatus Saccharibacteria bacterium
TTTACGAGGAGCAATATCGGTAAATGAGGCTGGTCGGGTTGGGGCTGGGGCGGTGACCACCGGTGCGACTGCCTTAGGCTTACGCAAGTCAAGTACCCCGCCGCTTGCCAGAGCCGAGGTGGCGTGCAGCGCTTGGGCAGGGATTGGTTTTTTAATGGGGGCTTCGGGTTGCGCAAAGACTTGTGCCGGTCCGCCGACGGCATGAATACCAGCTACGATGGGTGCCGGTGTCGCTAAGCTACCGCAGTTCGTGCAGTACTTTTTTGCGCCAATTGTTACCCAGCTATCTTGTTGGCAATTTTTACAGGCCACAGTACCCTCAGTTTTTATGATTCCACTTATGCTTATAATCTTACTCAAAAAGACTACGGATAGCAAATACCGGTAGTACGAGCATTCGCTTCCAGCGCTTGGGTTGCAATATAAGGCGCCAGAGCCATTCTAGACCAATGGTTTGAATTAGTTTGGGGGCGCGCTTAGCGGTTTTGGCAATAAAATCAAAACTGCCACCAACTCCTATTGTTACGA
>CAZPDI010000053.1:538-3622 GCA_964585425.1 uncultured Candidatus Saccharibacteria bacterium
CTTGCGTGGGGCTGCCGTAAGCCACCAGGAGGATATCTGGTTTCTTAGCTGTGATATCTGCAATGATATCATTGGCCAAGTCATCGTCAGGATCTTTACTGCTCGCCCCGGCAATTGCTAGGCCTGGATATTTTTTGACTAAGTTAGTAGCTGCCTGATTGGCGACATCTGGCCCCGCGCCCAATAAATAGATGCTCCATCCGTGTTCTGCGGCCTCTTTAGCTAAACGGTCGCATAAATCGACGCCGGTGACTCGCTGTCGCAATTTCCGGCCAGTGAGTATACCCATGATGCGCAAACCAACTCCATCCGGCGTGACGATGCCAGCATTATTAATGATATCTTTAAATTCCGCATGCTTGGTGGCGGTCATGACGAGTTCTGGATTTACCGTAACGATATTAAAATCTCGTTTTGCCTCGATAGCTTGGGTGACTTGGGCAATTACTTCATCCATGGTTACGTCATCGACGCGGACGCCTAAAAATGTGTAGCTATTTGGCACGGCTCAGTTCCTTTACGATGGCAGCGTCAAAACGCTTTAGATCAAACTTTTGAGCTTGTTTACGACACACATCATGATCCCACTCTCGACTTTCAAATTTATTGAGCGCTTCATGGAGGCTTTTAACGTTCTGCCGATCAAAAAAGATACCACTTTTGCCATCAACGATGGTTTCGGTTAAGCCACCTTTGTTGTAGGCAATAACTGGAGTGCCGGCTGCTACTGCTTCGAGCGGGGCAATACCAAAATCTTCTTCGCTGGCAAAAATAAGACCTCGGGCTTCTTGTAGATATTGTATCTTTTCGGCCGTACTGACACGTCCCATAAATACGATATTATCGTGGCCCTCGGCGAGTGTATGGAGATTATTCCATTCGGGTCCCTCACCAACCACCATGAGCTTACGTTTTGTTTTAATACAAGCGCGTACGGCCAATTCAACTTTTTTGTAACTTGTTAGAGTTGAAAGTGTCATGTAATAACCGTGCCGGGTGGCATCGGCGTTCCAGTAGGCGGCGGTGTCGATGATGCCAGGGTACACTACCTTGCTTTCGGCCTGGTAGTATTTTTTTATGCGTTCGGCCACCGTCTCCGAGATTGCTATCCAGCGGTCTACTCCTCGCGAGCTATACCAGTCCCAAAGGCGCAATCGATGCGTCAGCCAAGTAATGTAGAGTCTACTTATAGGGTTGTGGGCTCGTTCGTTGAGCCATTGCGGCCAATAGTCCCAGGCGTAGCGCATTGGTGAGTAGCAGTAGCAGATATGCGTGGCGGCCTCCGGTACACGCACCCCTTTGGCAAATGAGTTTGATGAGGATATAACTAGATCGTAATCCTGTAAGTCGAGTCGCTCAATTGCATGAGGTGCAAAGACGGTTAAGAAACCAGTACGTTTGCGCAGCAATGCCGGCAGTTTACCGAGCCAGCTTGTCGTCACCTGCCGGCCAGCTAGCTCTGGATACTTCTTTTTATCAAAGGTAAGGCAAAAAATATCGGCTTGGGGATAGAGTTGCGTTAATCGAATCAAAACTTCTTCGGCTCCACCGCGAGTACTACCGAGCCAGTCGTGCACAATGGCTATCTTCATGCTTTTTGCCTCGTCGGTGTAGCTGCCAGGCAGTATCCCATAAGACCCCATAATACTAATGCGGTGGCACTGTCCGCCCAGGTGTGCAGGAACATATTGGTGGCACTTAAACCAATCAGCGCCGCGAGGAGTGGTACGGCCTCATCTACCACAAATCGTCGCCGCCACAATGCCACGACGGTTAGTATAACGGTGGCGATAAACAGCAGAACGCCGATCACGCCGGTTTCGATGGCGATTTGGAGGTAGCTATTTTCGGTAATAATTGGCTGAGCAGTGTTTTTAGAGGCTGGACCGGCCGAGCCAAGGCCGTAGCCGAGTGGCTTTTGTTGTACTTTTGCTACGCCGATCAAGGCATTTTCGACCCGGTAGGAGTCTGAACCGTTCGTATGCCCATCCACGAACTGGCCATGGAAGACGTAGAAGGTTAGATCGGTGGTCATGGCCTTGACGGGGCCACTTAGTATGCTGGCAATAATGCCAAGACCTGCGATTGGGGCTAATAGGGTCAACTTCCACCAGCCGCGAAGACGTATGAGCAGGACTATAAATGTAGCAATGACCGCGCCAATCCAGGCGCTACGGGAGTAGGTATGGAATAGAGCAAATCCGCTCAAGGCGAACGGTATAAGAGCTATCCATTTTTTGCGCAAAACAAACCACAAGCTCATGATGAGTGGAATGATCATAAAGCTACCCATCTGATTTGGTCCACTAAAGGTACCGATGATGCGAATTGACGCTACCGCCGGGTCAACAAGGTGGAAGGGTAAGACAGTTTCGGGTCCATATCCGAAACGAGTCAGAAAGCTGACTGGTAGCAGATACACTTGGGCAATCGCAAACACACCGACGGCTGAACTCATAATCAGTAAAACCTTGATGAGGGTATTCCAGCGTTCATAGGTAAACTCCATTGCCTGAACAGCAACAAACAGAACAAGAAAGCTCAAGGTAGTTTTAATGCCCAAGAATACATCAAATATACCCACGCTATTAGTAATTACGGTAACAATCAGGGCAATGACAATAAATGCCTTGGCGGCCCAGGCGGCGGGCTGACTGGCGAGCCGTTGTTTAACTTTTTTGTTTGTAAAAAAGATGCCCCAAGCCGCAATTACAGCCAGAACTAAGCCAGCTTCTTTCCAGGCCTGCAGGACGGCTTGATGTCCGGTGATTTGGCCGAGACTAATTGCCAGGAAGGCATGCAGTGGCATTACTAAAACGAGCGCTAGCAAAAAGTAAAATAGGTAGGTATCGAAGATGTGCGTAAGGCGCTTCATGCTTATTATTGTACCCCAGCCAGGCTGCGTTTATAATCCTCTAGATTCTCGAGCGCTATCCCGATACCGCGCACTACGCACTGCTCGGCATCTTCGGTAACTACACATGGCACGCCGGTGATTTTGGTGAGCATGGCATCAAGATTCTTAAGCAATGCCCCGCCGCCAGCTAGCACCATTCCCCGGTCAATGATGTCGCTGGATAGTTC
>CAZPDI010000054.1:0-3523 GCA_964585425.1 uncultured Candidatus Saccharibacteria bacterium
GGCTTAATGCTAGTACTCCCCCAGCGATTCCGACGATTGATTTCTTCATACACCACTCCTCGTCTTATTACGAGACCAGTGTATCAAACTGCTTATGCGTATGCAGCGAGATTTTTAACGGATGATGCTAATTGGATGTTTTGCGATTGTAGAGGGTCACGGCAATTGGCACCGAAATAACCAGTATAGCCAAGCTCCAAGCTACTGCCTTCCAGCCGTAGTTACCAAGTGGAATGTTCGGATTATCGAGCATCAGAGCGCGTACGGCATTCACGACCTGCGTAATCGGTTGATTTTCGGCAAAGGCTTTGAGGTATTTATTCATGCCTTGGGTGGGTACAAAGGCGCTACTAGCAAAGGTTAGCGGGAAGATGATGACGAAGGTCAGCCATTGAACGGCTTCGACACTCTTGGAGTACACGCCGATGATGGCGGCTAACCATGAAAAGGCAAAGGTAAAGAGTAGTAGGATACCGGCAATCATGAGCCATTCCAGCACATTGGCACTGGAGCGGAAGCCAATGACCAGACCGGCCAGAATCATGACGATGGTCGAGATGCTGTTGCGGAAGAGATCAGAGACAACATGCCCGTTGAGTACCGCCGTATTACTCATTGGTAAGGAGCGGAAACGGTCTACTATCCCCTTTTGCATGTCGCTACAGACAGCCAGAGCCGTTGTGGTCGAGCCAAAGGCCACGGTTTGGACGATAATACCGGCCATCAGGTAGTTAATGTAGCTGATGCCAAATGGCAGAGTTTGACCGATTGAACCGCCAAAAACCGATGAGAATAGCACTAGGAACATGATCGGCTGGAAGAACGTTCCGAGCAATTGATCAGAGTTACGCAGGATGTGAGTACTACTGCGCTTAATCATGAGCAGTGAATCAGTAATCGCCAACATGAACTTGGGTTGTTTACTAAAGGTGAGTTCCGTAGCCATTATTTCTTTCCTTTCTTGCCAGTGAGCGATATAAACACGTCATCGAGTGTTGGCTTATGGACGGCCAGTGATTCCACGGCAATTTTTTCTTTGCTCAGTACATCAAGTACATGTTTTACATCTTTATTGGTGTCTTTTACGTTGGCGCTAATGGTGTATTCTTTGTCATCGGTATCGATTACGACTTTCCCAAGAGCCTTAACTGCTTGTGTCATTACCTCGGCATTCTTAAAGGTTACTTCAAGGCGGTCGGCCCCAAGTTTACTCTTGAGTTCTTTGGCCGTACCTTCGGCAATAACCTTGCCGCCATCGATAACCACAATGCGGTCGGCTAGCTGATCGGCTTCTTCGAGGTACTGGGTGGTGAGTAAAATAGTCGTACCTTGCGCCAGGAGCTTCTTGATAATATCCCACATGGCTTGGCGCGAGCGTGGATCGAGCCCGGTAGTTGGCTCGTCGAGAAAGATGACCGGCGGAGTGGCGATAAGGCTAACTGCCAAGTCCAGGCGACGGCGCATACCGCCAGAATAGGTTTTGGCGGGTCGATCGGCGGCATCAACTAAGTCAAAATCCTTAAGGAGCTCGTTGGCGCGAGCCGTAGCACTCTTTTTGGTGAGTCGGTACAGGCGCCCCATCATAACAAGGTTTTCGCGGCCGGTGAGTAGCTCATCGACGGCAGCCGACTGGCCAGTAAGACCAATAACGCTGCGTACTTTATCGGCCTCCTTGACTACGTTGTGACCTTCAATGGTGGCTTCCCCACCGTCAAAATTGAGCAGGGTGCTTAAAATACGAACAGTGGTAGTTTTACCGGCACCGTTAGGTCCAAGTAAGGCCACCATGGTGCCGCGCTCGACGCTTAAGTTAATGCCTTTCAGCACATTGGTTGTGCCATACGATTTTTTAAGGCCCTTGGCCTCAATAACAGTGTTATTTTTTTGCATAGATACTCCAATGATATAGTAATTGTAGCATGTCTATATAAGGCATTCTATCTGGCATTTTAATAGGCAGTGTGAGATTATTAACATACAAAATAACAATTATGGAGTATCCGTATGAACTTCTTTACCGCCACCTATTGGCTCGTCGCATCATTAATCTGGTTGGCTATCGCCTTTTGGCCAGCCCGCGTAGCTGCCCGTAAAGGACATAGCTTTTTTTGGTTCTTTGTATTTAGCTTGGTGTTCTTCCCGCTAGCACTGTTGGTTGCCTATGTTATTGCACCAGCAAAGGGGGCGCAAGAATAATGCGCGGACCAATCGATTACATTATTGTTGGGTTTGAAGGCAATCAGTTTGATGGCAGCATCATGCAGGCCATAGCTGAGGCCGAGCAATCGGGCGCCATCGCCCTAGTGGCCATGAAGGCCATTACCAAGGATGCTAACGGTAACGTAGCAGCGCTGGAGGTTACCAGCACGGACTACCCAGACACCGGCATGGTAACTGAGGATGATTTAAATGAAGTCGCCGAGTTGATCGAAAACAATACAACCGCCGGCTTGTTAGTTGTCGAACAACTATGGGCCAAGCCACTTAAAAAAGCCCTGATTGACGCCCGGGGCGTGCTTATCGCCGAGGGTCGCATTCACCCAGAGGCTGCCATCGAATTAGATAAGGAGGACAAATAATGCCAGGTTTACTACGAGGCATGGCCCGCACGGCCGTAATTGCCGGTACCGCCACTGCCGTATCAAATAATGTGAGTCGTCGCCAGGCCGAACGTTGGTACGGCGAAGAAGCACCGGCGCAAGCTCAGGCCGCACCAGCCCCAGCAGCTGCTGCCAGCACCGATGATCAGATTACCCAATTACAACAACTTGCCACGCTTAAAGAGCAAGGTATTTTAACCGAAGCCGAATTTGCTGCCAAGAAGCAACAAATTCTCGGACTGTAGGAGGAGTATAGATGGCAAAAAAACCTCAACCAAGTGATGGAACATTAGTTTCGATCAAGATCTTCCGTGGTATTTCTTACGTAGTCTATGCCTACGCCCTGATTGCCAGTGTATTTTTAGGACTGGGCTTTGTATTGCTACTGTTTAGCGCCAATACTAACGTACCATTTGTAGAATTCGTCTATAAGGTGGCGGCTGAGTTCTTGCAGCCATTCCGCGGCATCTTCCCAGCACATCAAGTCGGCGAGACGGGTTACTTTAGTACATCCGCGCTATTTGCCATCATGATGTATTTAATATTTGCCGCTGCTTTGCAGTCGCTCATTAGTTACCTTACGCTTAAGATGGTTAAACACGAAGCCGAATTGCAGGAGCTGCAGTCTTAGTTCGTTTTGTTGTTTAGATATCTAAATAGATATCATTGCTAAAAAACCGAGGAGCAATCCTCGGTTTTTTAGTAGCAGCTAATACGTAGCTACTTTTTGCGGCGTATCTTGCGCCAAGCAGTCCGCAGGCCCAGGCGAAGCCATTCTGCAATCAGCCAGAAGTATGGGAAGGCCATAAGTACCAGGAAGGTGCTACTTATGAGGCCAAACATTATGGTGACCGCCAAGGACTGCCAGAAGGGGTCATTTACGGCCAGGGGCGTCAGGGCAACCACGCTGATGAGGCTGGTGG
>CAZPDI010000055.1:0-3442 GCA_964585425.1 uncultured Candidatus Saccharibacteria bacterium
CTGCCTTTGATGTACAGGCCAGCCTGCGCGGCATCACTAATACTCATTCGTTGAATCAGGCTCGTCTCTGCCAACCCGTAGACGCTCAGGCCGTGACCAAGTGCGTTTTGCTGCTTATTGGCCAGGATGCGAATGTTGCGCACTTCCCCATGGTGCCACCAAGACGATTCACCCCCACTGCTGATACACTTGATGACATCCTTGTTGAAGCCGCTAGCAGGCTTGATGGTGGTGGCCCCTGGGCTATTCGTGCCCATGCCAATCAAGCGGCCACCCTCGTTCACCACAATGGAAGGGCCAGTTGAGAACATGGTGAAGAAGATTGGAGGTAAGAGCACTTCCACACCACGCGGGACCGTAAAGCCGGTCAAGTTCTGTGGGTTCGGGAAGCCGGTTGCGTCCACGATTCCGCCAACGCCTGCCGGTAGGGAGGCAATGGCGGCTGTAATCTTGAGGCCAGCGTCGGCTCCTGGGAAGAGATGGGCTTTGGCCACATGGATATTGTCGATCTTGGCGTTTAGCCCATCCCAGTCTGACTGGGAGATCAAAAGGTAGGATTGCGGCATCAGTAGCTCCAGTTCTGAGGTGGTTTGGGGAAACAGTAGTAGGATGACTACACCCCCTCTGTTGCAGCATTGAGCTTATCGAGACTTGCTTGGTACTTGACAATAAGTTCTTCGCTCTGTTGCTTGGCCTTCGCGGCAACGGCTAGTTCATTTTTTGCCATGCTTGCCCTGTATCCCACGTTGAATGAGTGGTTGGATGCGGCGACGATGTGAGGAGATGGCAGAAGCCGTGGCACTAGCCCCCAATCCCGACTCCTGGTGCAAGTAGTGTCAGCATGATTACTTGTAGAGGATGTTAATGATGAACTCGTTGGCGGTCACTGCCCGCACAGGTATGGGACCAGGTAAAGGGGCCAGCCCAAGAACCTGATGTGTCGGTGACGCTATCGATTGCAAGTACCATTACTCGCTCTCCGCCAAGGACTTCAGCTTGGCGAGCTTCTCAGTATAGGTGTTGATGAGGGATTGGGCCTGGGCGTGCGCCTGACGTGCCAGTTCCTCCCGCTCTAGGAGCTTGGCCTCCCAATCCTTGAGCGTAGCTTCCTGGTCGGCGCACTTGGCGTTATGCTCGGCCTGGGCCACCGTCATGGCCTCGCCCTGGGCAATCATCTCCTTGCGGAACACCTCCATGTCGTCATGGACCTTCTTGGCATAGCTGTCAGCCTCATCCTTGATCGCAGCGGCTTGGGCCTTGAGTGCTTCAGCTTCCTTGGCTTTCTTCTCCGCTTCCTGGACCGTAGCCAGGGCTTTGTTGTGCAAGGAGCTAATCTCCTCAGCCTTGCCAACCTTCTCAACCAACCCATTGATCTCTTCTTCAAGGGCCATAAGGGCGTTCAACCGGGCCTCACACACATCCTTGTTGTTCAAGAACTCCGCCAGGGTAAGGAAGTCCTTGACACCAGGGATGGGTGGTAATGCGTAGACTCTTGCCATGGTGTCTCCTTACACGTTCCCGATGAGTTGTTTGCGCTTGTTCCCGTAGTTGCGGATGGCTCCATCGCTACCCCAGGCGGTCGTGCCTGAAATATTGACACTGGCGAAGGGGCCGTTAGCGCCTGCCGTGCCTGCGAGCTTGACGTAGCACCCACGGGTAAAGGTGAGCGGGACCCCTGCCGGGTCTACCACTTCGCCAGAGGTGGAGGTGATGAGGCGCACTTTGCACTTGCTGGGGTCCAGCGTGTAGGCCGTATCCGTGTCGTATACTTCCACGGTATTGTCGGTGCCCCCCGTCAGGAGCTGGATGTTTTCCAGGACACCACGGCCCACGAACACATGGCCACTGGCCATCATGTACGTGTTCTCCACGAAGCGTTCATTGGTATTGTAAGGGCCATAGACACGAGTATCGTCTGCTGTCAGCCAATCCAGAAGGATTGTGCCTGCCGTGGTGCCTGCATCCTGCCCAGAGACCCCGAAGCGGCCTTGGATGATAGCGGCCTGGTCAAGGGAGGCCACCTGCGTGCCTGCCAGTCCGTTCACCCAGTAATCGATGGTGCCGTCGTTGCCACCCCCCGCATCAATGTTGGCTGCGACCTCAATGCAGTTCCACTTGTCCTTTTCGATGGGGAGGGAGCTGGTAATGGCGGTCTCGCCCACACCAAACTTGAGACCACCTGCTGTGGTGTAGATAAGGCCTGCTACCACCTCATCGACGGGGCCTGTGCTCTGCAACTTCAGGACATAGAACTCGTCATTATTGGCCATCACCAGACCATTGGAGACCCACAGCATGAAGCGGAAGTAGATCGTGCTGTCTGCAGAAAGGTCCCAACTGGTATCCTCTTGGAGGTAGGCATCGGTGGTGCTAGTGGCGAGGTTCACGCGCACGCAGTAGGCCCCTCGGTAGGGCATCGCCAAGTCAGGGGTGCGGGCTAGATCACTGTAGTGGGCGAAATCCAGGCGACCTGTACTGTCGCTCTCACTATCGAAATGCCCTTTGTCGCCCTGCTCGACGTTGTAATCACTGATAAACGGATAGGCCATCTAGTTACTCCTCGGCAGGAACGACCTGCACGGGTTCACTCGGCTGGTCAGCCTGAGTTTTGGGTTTACGGGCAGCACGGGCTTTGGCCATGATCTCAGCACGTTTGGCCTTCTGCTCGGGAGTCAGTTCACGTTTCTTGGGGGTTTCAACTTCCTGTTCATGCACACGCTCAGCCTGCTTGAGGGCGGTATTCTGCGGGGGGTCAAATACCATGTCCCACCGTTCCTGAGGCACAGAGCCGTAGGACATCTTGCCCGTGATGAACCCATCGGTACGCAGGCGGTCTTGTGCGGACATGGGGCGGAGGCGCTCAATGTCTCCCAGGGAACGGTCATGGGTGTCGGGATCGCTGGTATCAGTGTTGAGTTGACGGAGGAGATTGCGCCATTCCTTGATCTTGGGCTTGTTGAGGCGCTCCCACTTGCGGTGCTGTTCCACAGTGATGTTGGTCGCCTTCCGCATCTCCTCGGCAGTGGGGAGACCGACCTTGATCTGCTCCTCCAGCTCATTGATGCGCTTGGCCACCTTGTCCCGTAAGGCACCATCAGTAATGGGCTGGGGGGCCTGGTCCAGGAACTGCTTCTCAAGGGCCTTCTTGCGCTGCCGCACCACGCCCTTCATCTTGACGCCTGCGTTCTGGAGGTCGGCATCGCATTGGCGGAGGTCCTCTTCGTGCTGGACCATTTGATGGGGGCGCAACAACACCTTGTCGGTTGGCTGGGGCAACTTGGCTGATTCCTTCACTAAAATATCCATGGATCTCCTTCTCGGTTATGGGCGAGAACCCGCACCTTGCGGTGAATGTGGAGGGCTACACGCCCTTCTTCATGAACTTGAACCCCTTCTTGACGGGGATACCGGGGAACTTATCCTTCCCCTTGCTGACACTGGC
>CAZPDI010000056.1:0-3283 GCA_964585425.1 uncultured Candidatus Saccharibacteria bacterium
CCCGCTGGCCGGTACGACGTGAACCCCACCTCCGTGCCCGCGCTGACGGTGCCGCCGGACGGCTTCACGATGGCCCGCTCGGCCGACTACCCGCTGAGCGACGGTCTGGTGGATCCCATCGACGTCTCGATGGCTTGGGACGAGGTGCGGGCCCAGGTGGCCGAAGCCGACCCGCCGTTCCCCGGCGCGCTGCTGGGCTACACGGTGGAGCGCGTCACGGGCGGGGGCGAGGTTGTGGAGGGCGAGAACGGGCCCGAGACGACCACGGGGACCGAGGCCGCGCGCCTGACGGTCTACGCCTAGCCATGAGCGGCTGCCCCCACCCGGCCCCGATACCGCACGCGGTGTGCTACACCCTCGTCAACGGCGGTGCGGGTGGGGGAACCATCTGGGCGGTGCACCTGCAGGTGTTCTGCCCGGCCTGCTCCACCCGCTTCCGCTTCGTGGGCAACATGGCGCCCGTCCCCGAGACCGCTGGCCAGGCCATGCTTGACCGCCGCGGCGCGTGGGTGTCGGTTGGCGCCGACGAGATGGGCGTCCTCGTGGAGCCCGATACCGTCCCCGGGGAAGACCTCGGGGCCATGCAGACCGTGGGGAGCGCGTGATGAACGCCAGCCTGATCAACCAGCCGGACGTCGGCCGCCACTTCACCCACCACGCCATCGCGAAGGCCGCGCGCGGCATCGCCGGTGAGTTCTGGGAGCAGATGGCCACCGGGCAGAAGTACCGGGGCAAGCTCCACCCGAACGCCAGGAAGGCGGCCAACGACTTCTACAAGAACTGGCCAGACCAAGACCTGTTCGTGGAAGCCCGGTGGCACGAATTCATCGACACGGCGCGCGGCGCCATGACCGCGCTGCTGGGCCGCAAAGACCTGTCCGAGCAGGTGAAGGCCGATATCCACGACGCCCTGCGACTGGACACGCTGGTCAACCCGCGCAAACTCTCTCCCGAGGCCGCTCTGGCCCAGACCATCACCGCGAACATTCCGAAGAGGTAGGACCCCATGAACTACGCACGCTGGCTCCAACTGCGGGGCCCCATGATCACCCGCGCCCCGGATGACGAGGGCGCCGAATCCCAGACCTCCACCGAGGGCGCCGACGAAGCCGCCGGGGAAGACGGTGAGGATGACGCCGGCGGCGAGGAAGACGCTGAGGGCGAGGCCGGTGAGGAATCGGAGGCCGCTGCTGAAGGCGCGGAGGCCGCTGCCGGTGAGGACGGCGAGGACGAGGTGGGCCAGCAGCCCGCTCGTGTGCCCTGGCAGGTGAAGCGCCTCGCCAAGGTCACGGCGGCGGCCAAGGCGGCCGAGGCGCGCGCTGCGGCGCTGGCCGAGGAGAACGAGGCCCTCAAGGACTTGGCTGGCCGCGGGGATGGCGGTGGCGACACCTCGACCAGCACCACGACCGCCCAACCCGGAGCGCGCGTCTACACCGAGGCCGAGTTCCAAGCCGAGGCGGCGCGCCGGGCGGGCGTCACCACGCTCAACCAGAAGGTCGACGTGATCTACGACAAGGCCGTCGAGCTTGATCCGAAGTTCACCGAGCGCCTGGGCCCGCTGCGTGAGGCCGTGGGTGAGGATCTCGCCAAGCGGCCGGACTTCTTCAAGGCGCTGACCAAGCTGGATAACGGCGCCGAGGTCATCAACGCGCTGTCGAAGAACCTCGACCACTTCTCCGAGATCCTCGAAGGCGACCCCGTCGACCTGGCGCTGGAATTGGCCAAGATGGACCGGCAGGTGAAGAAGGCACCGGGGGGTACACCCGCGCCTAGCCGCGCCGGCACCACCCACCGGCCGCCGAAGACCATCGACACCAGCACCACCCCGGCGCCGGACTTGGAGAAGATGAGCGAGGAGGAGTACTCGCAAATCCGCGCCAAGCAGCGCCAGGCGCGCCACGAAGCCCGCGGCGGCTGGTAGACAGCGCCACGCGACTACAGGAGGCCCCGGCACCCCACCGGGGCCTTTTTCGTGCCCTCTTGTGATCCAGATGCGCTCGCGATACCTTCCGCTCGCTGGGCACTGGCCTGGCCGCTCTTGGCGCGCAGCCCATGCGGGTTCCTGGGATCCCTCGCCAAAACCCTGATCGGCCCTGAACACCGGCGCGGGCAGTCGGACTTCACTTCATCGAGCGCTGCGAGCGCCGGGGGATCAAATGTCCAACACCCTTCTGACCATCAACATGATCACCCGTGAAGCGGTTGATCTGTTCCGCAACTCGAACGCCTTCATCCAGGCTCTCGACCGCCAGTACGACGATCAGTTCGCCCAGAACGGCTGGAAGATCGGCAACGCGCTGCGCATCCGCCTGCCCAACGACTACGTGGTCCGCACCGGCACCGCGGCGAGCCCGCAGGACACCACGGAAACGAACGTCACGCTGACCCTGGCGACCCAGAAGGGCGTCGACGTCAGCTTCTCGACCCAAGAACGCACCATGAGCTTGGACGACTACTCCGAGCGCGTGCTGCAGCCGATGATCAACGACCTGGCGGGCAACGTCGCGGCCGATATCATCAGCGGGTGCGAAGGCGGCGTGTCCAACTTCGTCTCGAACGTCGACGGCTCGGGCGCCATCATCAGCCCGACCAACGAGACCGTGCTGAACGGCGGGGCCCTGCTCTCCAAGCGCTCGGCCGCGCTGAACAACCGCTGCCTCGTGCTCGACCCGTTCACCATGGCGCGCTCGGTGGCCTCCATGCAGGGCCTCTTCAACCCGACCGCCAAGATCAGCCGCCAGTTCGAAACGGGCCAGGTCTACAACGCCCTGAACTTCAAGTGGTTCGAGGACCAGACGGTCGTCGTCCACACCACGGGCACCTTCACGGCCGGCACCGTCAACGGCGCCAGCCAGACCGGCACCACGCTGGTGGTCAACGCGATCACCGGCACGTTCAAGGTCGGGGATATCATCACCATCGCCGGCGTGAACGCGGTCAACCGCGTGACCAAGGCGAGCGACGGCGTGCTGCAGCAGTTCACGGTCACCTCGAACGTGGCCAGCGGCGCGACCTCCATCCCGATCTACCCGGCCCTCATCGGCCCGAACACGGTCACCGGCGGCCCGTCCCAGTACCAGACCGTCGCGGCCCTCCCGGCCAACGGCGCGGCCCTGTCGCTGGTCAACCAGGCCTCGGAGGTCTACCGCAAGAACTTCGGCTTCCTGCCGAAGGCCATTGCGATGGCCACCGCCGACCTCGTGAAGCCGAAGATGGTCGAAGAGATCGCCAACGCGACCCTCGACGGCGTGCGGATGCGGATGCTGACCGCCTACATGCCCGG
>CAZPDI010000057.1:0-3225 GCA_964585425.1 uncultured Candidatus Saccharibacteria bacterium
CCTTTGCGGCACACCCCAAAGTGTTCAATCAAGTGTATGTCAGTCTCATCGGTGCTGGTGAATCGTCGGGAACACTCGACGAAACTCTAGAGCGCCTCGCTAATCAGCAAGAAAAAGACGCGGCCATAGCTAGCAAGGTTCGTGGCGCCATGATCTATCCGCTCATTGTGCTGGCTGTTGTTTTGGGTGTATTGATCTTTATGCTTACAACCGTGTTGCCGCAAGTTGGCTCGCTCTATAAAGATCTTGGTAAAACTCTGCCATTCCTGACCCAGGCACTCTTGGCGATATCTAATTTCGCAACCAACTTCTGGTGGTTAGTCATCCTGCTTCTAGGCGGAGCAGGCTACGCTATCTTTAATTACACCAAGAGCAGTGCTGGTCGTCGTGAATTTGACGCCCTCAAAATGCATATCCCAGTCTTTGGCATGTTATTCATGAAGGTCTATATGGCGCGATACGCTCGCACGCTCGGTACGCTGGTCAAGAGTGGACTACCATTGCTTGAGGCGTTGGATATTACAAAAGACGCCGTTAATAACGTGGTAGTAGCCGAAACTATCGAAGAATCTATTAAGCAAGTGCGTGGTGGTAAAGCCCTGAGTACTAGTATTGAAGACAAAAAATCATTCTTACCGCTGGTGCCGCAAATGATTAAGATCGGTGAGCAGTCGGGGACTATCGACCAGATGCTGGATCGCGTTGCAACCTTTTACGAGACCGAAGTCGATGATGAGGTTAAGAATTTATCGACCACCCTGGAGCCGGTCATGATGGTGGTGCTGGGCGTGACCGTTGGGTTGATTGTCTTGGCAGTCTTGCTGCCGGTCTATAGCCTGATAGGCGGTGGCTTGACGTAGCCTAAAACCAGACTATAATTAAGCATAAGAGTTAACGAAATCCTAACCTGGAGGTTCCCCCACATGAAACAGATTACTAAAAAACAAGGCGGCTTTACGCTTATCGAAGTTGTATTGGTGTTGGCCATCGGCGCGCTGATCATTTTGATGGCCTTGCTGGCCTTCAATGGTGCTCAGCGATCACGTCGAGATACCGCTCGTACCAATCTGGTAGGTAGCATTCAGTCAGCAGTTGAGCAGTACGCTGGTAATGCAAGCGGAGAGTATCCTAACTCAGCTGCATTTGGGGTATTAGTAACTACTAATAAGTGGGCTGACCCAAAGGGTGGTGCTATTGCGGTAGCCGGCACCTCGGCCCCTAATCCAGGCGTCCTGTACTTACAGGGTGCAACATGCGCCGGCACGGATATTACCCCAGGTTCTAGCCCTACCCAGTACGCTATTCAATATAAGCAAGAAAACGGTCAGACCGCCTGTAAGAGTAACGCCCAATAGTAGATCTGCTTAGGTCTTAAGTCCCGGCTTCGGTCGGGGCTTTCGATTTTATAAGAGGTACCATACCGCTGGTATACTAAATGTATGATTATCGTTTTGCTTTTTATTCTTGGATTAATTATCGGTAGTTTTATTAATGCTGTAGTTTGGCGTCTGCACAGCGGCGAGTCCATTACGCATGGCCGCTCGATGTGCCCTAATTGCAAACATCAGCTGCATCCGCTCGATTTGGTGCCAGTACTCAGCTGGCTAACATTGCGCGGTAAGTGTCGATATTGCCAACAGCCGTATGGAGCTCATTATGTGCTTGTCGAGATAATGACGGCGGTACTATTTGGGCTTAGCGGTGTATTTATGACTAATCTCGGGGTGGTGACCTTTGGACTGTGGCTGGCGATTTTAACGATGTTGATTATTTTGGCCCTGTACGATGCACAATGGTCGTTATTGCCTAACACTGTCATGCACCCGACCTTAATTCTAAGTGTAATTTACTTTGTGCTGCGTTTTGAGGCCGGTAGCGGCATGTTCCAGCTCGCACTTGCCTTACTCGTTGCTGCAGTCTTTTACGCAGCCTGGTGGCTTTCCAGGGGCGCAGTAATGGGTGGTGCTGACAGTAAATTAGTCCTTCTCATGGGCTTGGTCCTTGTGCCGAGTTCTTTTGCGGTAGCTCTGGCCCTGGGCTTTATGTTGGCTGGTGTCGGCGCAGTATATTTACTGTACGGCAAAAAGAAGGGGATGAAGGATCATATGCCGTTTGGGCCATATTTAATTACCGGCTGTGTCATTGCTCAGCTGGTTGGGCCGCAACTCCTCAAGCTCGTTGGTTTTTAACCATAAGTGATATAATGTCGATATGACGCGTCAATCGACAAAGCAGGCCGGCATCTCTCTTGTAGAGGTGGTGCTGACCCTGGCTATTAGCTCACTTTTAATTACCACCGTGCTGGCAGGACGTAATAGTTTGCGCTCACAGGCTCAGTTTAGTGATGGCATAGAGCGTATTAAAGAAACTATTTTGAGTGCTAAAAGTGAGGCCAATACCAGCAATAGCACGAATACGGCTGCAAAAGGTACAGGTGTAGTTGATGGTAAGAAGTATCTAAATTTAGGGCGCAGCATCTTGTTTACAAAGGGTAGTTCCCAGATTGAAGCAGCCAATCTGCTTTGTTATGCCAATGATGCATTTCAGTGCACCGATGATGTAGCTGTCGACAGCGCAACGATCAAGAAGATCAGCCTACCATGGGGAATTGTCTACAAGAGCTATACCGATACAACTGGTACCCATGACGATCCAGAGCTGAGTATCGTATTCGCCCGTAACGACAAAGACGGCAGCTTTACTGGAGCTTGGTACGCTGGTCGAGTTGTTGATAGCGGCAGTGCGGCCGGGCAAAAGCTCGGACAGTTATTTACGGCGACAAGTAGCCAGCCAATAACCCTTAATTTTGAGAGTCCGGATGGGCGCAAAGCAACCGTTGATGTAAATCCGGCCACCGGAACCGTTACGAGGACCATTCAATGAGGCGTATAGATGAGCGAGGTGAAACGTTGGTAGAAGTCGTCATGGCGCTAGGAATTTTGAGCCTAGTACTGGTGAGTAGTTACGCACTGGCCACGGGAACCTTCCGTTTGGGCAGGGGAGCAGGCGAGCGGACGCAGGCCGTTAATTATTTGCAGCAGCAAGCTGAGGCTTTGCGTACGTATCGTAATACGTCTAACTGGGCCTTAGTTTTTAGAACGAATATGAACTACTATACGGGTACGGACGGAGCATTTTGCATGAAACAAGTCACGAATAAATGGCAGCCAGTAAAATTTAGCGAGCAAGATTGCAAAATCGACAATATTACGGTCACCATACATC
>CAZPDI010000058.1:0-3177 GCA_964585425.1 uncultured Candidatus Saccharibacteria bacterium
ATTAGAGCATCTGACTTCGGATCAGAGGGTCGGGGGTTCGAGTCCCTCCGGGCGTACCATATATTATGAACAAATCCACCAAAATTATTCTTATTGGCAGCCTAATCGCTCTAGCTTTGCGACTAACAAACCTCACAGCTTTTGCATATCTAGCATTGGCTGGCGCTTTTTGGTTTGCCTTGCATAAAAACTGGCTACGGAGCGTATTACGTTTTATTGCCATCGTTCTGGTTTTGATGGCACTAATCTCAAACGAGCTATCAGCATCGGCACACTTGGTGTTCGGCTGCGCATTGATTTCGTTCCAAATGGTTCTATCGTTGTGGTTCGCCGTTAAAAGTCTTAATTGGATCGATGGCGTCATCGTTGTCATCGAACAAGTCGCCGGTATTGGCATTCTGTTTGGCTTGGCAAACAAGAATCCCTACTTGCTGCCATTTCAAATACTTTTTCAGGCCTGCTTCGTCATTTTGCTGGTCAGAGTGGTTAATGCCCCAACAGATAAAAAGGTACTTTCCATTTAAGTAGTTTTACTGTAGAATATGGTGATGTACGGGCCATTAGCTCAGTTGGTTAGAGCAGCTGCCTCTTAAGCAGCGTGTCCGGGGTTCGAGTCCCCGATGGCCCTCCAATATGGTTATGCTTAAAAGACGCGAAAGCGACTTTTTGTTATACTGTGCGTATGAATGTAAAACAAGTTACGAGAGGCATCCTTCTATCATTGATCTTGTCGTCCGTACTTTTCTTGTTTGCTAATATTATGTCACACCCAGAGTGCGGTACAGCGGGAATCGACTTTATGCCTTGCGAGTATGTATCGCGAGTAATTTGGAGTCTACAGAACGGTTTTTGGATGCCTTTTGTAGCATCATCGCTCATATTCTTTGCAGGATTTGCATTTTATCAGCATTACAAAAGAGGAAAATAGTAGCAATAGATTCCACAATGGCCCTCCAATATGATTATGCACAAAGACGCGCAAGCGTCTTTTTGTTATGATAGGGTTATGAAATTAATGACCTACAATATCTTGAATGGTGCCGTTGATACTTTTCAGCGCATATGTGACATAGTCAACATCGAGCAGCCTGACCTTCTGGTACTTAACGAAGCCAATGGTTTTGACCTTCATAATCAAGCCAAACTCGTAACTTTTTCAGAATCAACCAGCTTACCGTATTATGACTTAGCGTTATGCGGAGATGGTGGAGAGTATAATGTGACTATCTTGTCTAAGACCCCTCTGCTTAACATAAAGCACCTGGATGGTTTTGCCCGTGCCGCTATTGCTGTCGAACTGACCACAGAAATGGGTGTGGTTTCACTCGTCGGCACCCACCTTAGCCCATTTGGTGAGCCAGAGCGCGTGAATGAAATCAAACAGATCATTAAAGCACAGGAAGGTTATGAACACAAAATAGTTTTAGGCGACTTAAACTCGCTTTCTCCCCAAGATGATTATGATCCCTCAATGGTATTTGCATTTAATGCTATGCAGACGAAGAAGTTCACGGCCAAAGAGCGACTCTTATTTGATGCAATCAATGCTTTTGATGAAGCTGGATATGTTGACCCTGCAGTTATCGCTGGCCAGGAGAAGATATATACAGCACCTACATCCATTAATGAGTTTCAGGCGCATAGTAATATGCGTCTTGATTATATACTCATGTCATCCAGCATGGTGGATTATATTTCTAGCTATAAAGTAGTCAAGAACGATCTAACTGAGCATGCATCTGACCACTATCCCGTCGTTGTAGAATTAAAGTTGCAATAGCGCCCACAATGGCCCTCCATATTACTTATGCTTACAATTTACAGTCCATTTTGGTAAAATAGGCGTATGAAAAAGGATCAAAAGCATCCAGTTGTGAATAAGATTCAACCTGCACGCAAGCAGGCTATTGATCGTGCTGTTGAAAAAACTATCAAACAGTATGGCAAAACTCTCGTCCTTCTAGGAAAAGAATGAAACCCGTTAGCATTAGCGAAGCTGAGTATGTAGCTCATAGCTTAGCAAGTGCAATGTTCTCGGAATTAGGCTTCGACGAACCAATTCCTCCTTTTGAGAACAGATATCCAAATAGGCTAGAAAGTTGTCTGAATCAGCCGTTTGCCGAGTTCGGCGGCCACGAGCCGTATCCCGGAGTAGAGAATAAAAGCCTGGCATTGTTCTATTTCTGTATAAAGAATCATCCTTTCGAGAATGGTAACAAAAGGTTCGCCGTAGCAATATTATTGGTCTTCTTATTCTTGAACGACATGTGGCTTGATATTGATCCAGTTAAACTCTATGAGATCGCTAAGCAGGTTGCCAAATCTACCGAGGAGCCCACAGCGGTTATCGACTTCCTCAATGACAGATTTAAGGGCTTATTTTCAAATCTAAAACCTGAAGAATAGTTACAATAAAGCCTACAATGGCCCTCTAATATGCTTATGCTCAAGCTCCTCTATATTGAGGAGTTTTTTGTTGCTATACTTGTATCATGAAGATTGTAGAGAATATAACTATCGCAGAGTTATCTGACATGGCAGAGAAGATGTACGGCAGCCTGGTCAAGGCAGATGTTGATGTTGCTAAGAAAATTGTTATTGTAGATATGGGTATGCATGCCGATGGCGAGGCGTATCTGCTTGAGAATGGATCAAACCAAGAGGATTTATGGGGCATAAATCTGCATCCTGCAGACTATGGTACAGATGATTTTATTGAGTTTGACTCAATGATTAATATACGTCCCCGTCAAGGTAATTCATCTAAAGATGTGCTTGATCCAAATATTCGCAAGCAGATTATTGGTATAGTAGGTGAGGTTGTTAATGAGTAGCCATATATTCGATACAGCTGCATGGGCTAAAATGGATATCTTCAACCAAATGGGGAACATTGGCTCTGAAGTGGGACGAGCATTGACTGCTAAACGCCAAGGTAAAGCTGAGCGTACCCAAGCAGCTTTTGAACGTGGTCTCGACCTGATTGATATAACCGCTCGTGATTGGGCTAACAAGAAGCGACCAGGACTCAAAGAGCTTCTGTACGCGCGAGAATTATTTGTAGAATCAATCACCACGGATAAAGTTGATCCAACTCTAGAAGCATACTTTATGCAATTCGCGGTTGCTGCCCGCAGTAATCGCTAGAGTAGTTCTAATAGAGCCCACAATGGCCCT
>CAZPDI010000059.1:0-226 GCA_964585425.1 uncultured Candidatus Saccharibacteria bacterium
CAAGTACACTTCGGATGGCCTCTACGATGTCGTTGAGTGGCTCTTGCATAGCAATACTAAGCTCGCTCACGCCCATGGTAATAGTTTTTGGTAGCCCGGCAATTACGTCGCGACCTCGGATTTCGGTGGTTTTATCATTGCCCATGGGTAGGGCGCTACCAACCCGTCGCTTAATATCCTCGGCCGTTTGCGTGCCAATAGCTAGGTTATAACGCTTGCGGATGTA
>CAZPDI010000059.1:236-3150 GCA_964585425.1 uncultured Candidatus Saccharibacteria bacterium
GATCACCGCCTATTTTGACACTGTTACCAGCCACTAATCCACCCAGACTCAATATGGCAATGTCAGTACTACCGCCACCAATAACGACGACCATGTTACCAGCCGCCGAAGCTATCGGAATACCCGCCCCAAGGCTAGCGGCGATCGGCGATTTAATAAGATAGGTCGCGCGTGCCCCGGCGCTGAGCGCAGCATCAATTACGGCGCGACGTTCGGTGCTGGTGGCGCCGGCCGGTACGGCAATCATCACATCTGGCCGATTAAGGCTAAACCCGCCCGCAACTTTACCCAAATAGTACTTAATCATGCTTTTGGCGGCATTATAATCGGCAATCACGCCTTGGTGCACCGGCTGTGAGGCGCGGATGTTTTCTGGAGTGCGCCCCAGCATGTCACGAGCTTCAGCGCCAATGGCTACGATTTTATTGGTTTCAATATCGGTGGCTACGACGCTAGGCTCGTCAAATACGACCCCCTGACGCGGTATGTACACTCGCGTGTTGGTGGTGCCCAGGTCTATTGCGATGCGTTTTGATATGCCAAACATACCTTATTAGTATAGCGTAACCAGCTCAATAGGCGTATACTTAAGGTCGATAATGAAGACATTTAAAAAGATCCTCCTCATTGCTTCGTATGTGTTACTAGCCGGCGTTATTGCCGGAAGCACCCTGCTGCTCGTCTCCTATGGGAGTGGTTACAGTTATGATTTTAAACAACATAAACTGGTCTCTAATGGCCTGTTGATTCTGGGTACTACGCCCAATGGCGCGCGATTAACAATTAATGATCGCCTCACTCGCCGCACTACCCCGTTCCGTTCGACCTTTCGAGTTGGTCAGTATGACATCAAGCTTACCAAGGATGGCTATCGGGGTTGGAATAAGCGTATCGATATTGTCGCCAGCGAAGTGGTTAATTTAGCATCAATTATTTTGGTGCCCGAAAAACTGCGAACTACGACGATTACCGAGACTCTCGATGTCACCAGCTTAATCGCTAGTTCTGATCGTAGGCATACGGCGGCAATTACGGCCGGTGCCAAGCCGGGGCTATGGCGGCTTGCACCCGATAGAGCGACGGCTACCAAGGTTTATACGCCCATCGAAGGCCAGACACTCCAGTCCGGAAGCCTGTCGCGTGACGGTAATCGGGCATTACTTCGCGTACAACAAGCCGACGGTATTCATGTTCTGTATATCGATATGGGCAACGGCAACACGCAAGATCTAACCAGTGAATATAAGGTTGCTCTTGATGATTTGCGTTTTAGCTTTAGTGATAGCAATCGATTGTACTGGTTAAGTAACGGGGATCTGCGTCGTATTGATGTCGGCTCCAAGACACTATCGGCGGTACTCGCTGATAAAGTGGCAAATTACACCTACGATAATGATCGTGTTATTTATGTGCAAAGCAGCCAGGTCGGTAAGATCGTAGCGGTCATGGATGCTGACGGTAAAAATACCAAGACACTGATTCAGGGCGTGGCCGAAAGTCCTAGCTACCTCCTTAGCTATGGAAGCTGGCGCGATAAAGATGATCTGGCGGTTGTTCCGACATCTAATGGTCAGCTCACTGTCTACGAATCCATTTATTCCGATAACGTCATCTCGCGCGTTGTAGCCAAGGATGTTACCGGAGTTTTGTCGAGTGACGACGGCCATTACTTCGTATTTACTCATACTGCCGGTTTTGGTAGTTATGATGTCGGCCGAGCCAAGATTTATGACGGCTTATACAAAGAAAAAGTAGATTCTATCAGTTGGTTCAACGGAGCCCATGTGGTGGTCAATTCTGGCGATAAAACACGCCTTGTTGAGTTCGACGGCGGCAACGCAACCGACATTGGCACCAGTCTGCCGATACCAAGCGTGGGTATGCACGATCAGCACCGCATTTTGTATGTTGATGCTAAGACCAAGCAAATAACGGTCGCCGACCTCCGCAAGTAAATCATTTTTGTGATATTAATCGTGAGATAGCCGCGCTTATTTTTTTATTTCCGTGTCTACAATGTATATACATTTTGCATATTTGTATCTACATTGTAGACACATGTCTTACTTTAACTACGAACGCCCGCTTACTTATCGTTTACCTGTATGGGTTCACCCTTAATCGCGCTGCGGATATTCTCGATCCAAGTTGTGACGGTGCCAGTTATACCGTTATTACTGTCTGATCCAGGCAAGGTGGTGCCGACCGTGTTGAGCTTACCAGGGTTAACGGCTACATTTTCGTTTGCTTTAGGTTCTGGGCTGATCTGCTTGCCACGTACAATCAATCGTTTTTGACTAGTACCAGTTGGCCAGCACGTTATTAGTGTCGAAGTATGTTCTGCAGTTGGCGCCACTACCCCTACGTCTGTGGCCAGGATTACTCGCCGCTCGTATATCTGATACTCATAGCGCGTACCTTTATAATCGATGGTATAGGTATCCCCGACGGCCAACTTTTCTAGTAAAACAAAGATGAACTTATAACCACCTGGCTTATCACAGTCATTACTACTGTGCCCAAATATCACGGCGTTACCGACTTCGCCCGGATTGGCTGTATTACCATAGTGAACTACACCAGACTCGAGCGCTTTTTGGACATCAGCTTCGGCAATACTGGGCTCGAAAATAATTGGTGTCGTTACATTGATCTTGGGGATAGTTAGTGTAGGTGTTGATGCTATCTGATTACTCGTAATAGCACTATTTTGGGTGCTGGGACTAGTGAACATATACTTGAGCTGGTAATAGAACACAGGGGCTTTAAAAGCTGCCAATACAATAAAGAAGACGATTACGGCGCTTAAAAGCGGCTTAAGTCGACTCGGCATAGTGCGCGGCGGCGGTGGTGTTTTGACGGGTTTAAGATGATCTGGCGTTTTGACCGGCTCTGCAGGTTTCTCTAGCGGATT
>CAZPDI010000060.1:0-676 GCA_964585425.1 uncultured Candidatus Saccharibacteria bacterium
AGATAAGCAAAAGTAGGCGTTGCTTGAATGTCATATACCTAGCATACACTATTTACCTCGAGCCTAGGTATTATAGATCGTCATCAATATAAATTTTTTCGGGGCGAACACGATGCGGCCAAATGAGCGAAACTGCAATACTTCCCCCCAGAAAAATTGCCAGTACGGCCAAGCTAATGCCGACATGAACGTGTAAGCCAAAGGGTGCGGCGATCATCTTAAAGCTGATCCAGGCCAAAATACCAGACAAAGCCCAGCTGAGTGCCCAGAACTTATCGGCCACCGCCTGATATACAAAAAATAAGGCGCGCAAGCCAAGCAGCGCAAAAACGTTACTAGAATACGCAATAAAGCGATCGGGGCTAACGGCTAAGACCGCCGGTACGCTATCGACGGCAAAAATAATGTCGGTCAGCTCTATCAAAATAATAACCGCAGCCATCATGGTCAACATCCGCTTGCCATCGATTTTTGTGGTTAGCTTATGTCCGTCAAACTCATGATGTATCGGCAAAAATTTTGTCATGGTCTTCCATAGTCGTTTATCCGTAATCTCAACCTCTTCTTCGATAGGATGTCCGCCGCGAGCCTCCTGAAATGCCTTCCAGGCAGCGCGCATCAATATAATTCCAAAGAACACACTCACCCACTCAAAACGTTTGAGTAGCTCAAAACC
>CAZPDI010000060.1:686-3145 GCA_964585425.1 uncultured Candidatus Saccharibacteria bacterium
CCAAAATAAATATCAAACGGAAGACAATGGCACCGGCGATACCATAATTGAGCATACGCCGCTCCAGCTTGATCGGCACCTTAAAGCTCGCGAAGATCAGTCCCATCACGAATAAATTATCCAGGCTCAATGCTTTCTCAATCGCCCACGCGGCTAAGTATTCACCGCTGGCCTGCGCACCAATAAACAAATACACTGGCACCGCAAATAACAAAGCCGCGGCAATATAGACGACCGACCAGCGTACTGCCTCTTTAAACTTTACCTCGTGATCGCGTTTAGTATGGTGGGCTTCAATCAAAGCATAGATAACTAAAACGGCCGCCACGATAGCATACATAGAACCCGGAACATGATAATTATGAACGGCAGTCGATGTGGTGCTAGCTAGTAAATGCATTTATTGGTAGTAACGGTAACCCAACTGTACTAAACAGTGTCGTAAATAATCTTCGATCTTGTACATTTCGCTTTGATAGTCGGTGTCAGTGAGTGCAGGTTTTACTTCTTCTAATAGTGCCGTTCGCTCACCGCGCATTAACGCTAATGATTCGACCATATGTGCCGCAGCCTCGAGCGACTGTTGAAAATCATCACTAGTTTTATCGTCACGCTGCTCAAGATAGCTTAAAACATGATTGGTAAGTGCCGCCACCGAGCGAAACGTCGCGATGTATTCATCGGCGTTAGTCGGGAGATAATCAGGTTTAATATATTCAGCATATTGTTTGAGTAATTGTTCGTTTTCCATACACATAGTATATCACTGGCGACTTACTAATGGTTAATTCCTCCTTGTATTCAAGGGTAATTGATTTTTCTGCATAAAGAATGTATAGTACCAACATTCCTTGAAATCCAACCGAAAGAGGCGTCATGCCACGTCACCTGATCCTTGAGAATGCGGCTGGTCGTGAGGCGATCGCTCACATCGGTCAAGCACAGTTCGACAGAGAGCTGATGCTCGCTACTGCAGAGGTGTTCGGGTCTATCGCAAGAGATAGGCTCCTTATTGGTGAAAACCTTTTCGTTGATACACACTTGCCTTGGGACGCGTCGTCGGCCGACATCACCATCATGATCGCTGCCACAAACAAGCCCGTGCGACGGCGCACTATCAAGCAACTTCAGTACCACATTGCCAGGCGTATCAAGCGCCTCTTCCATGTGGAGACAAACAGAACTCTTCGTATCGAAGCACACATAAGTCTGATTGGCGCCCAAGCGATGGATGATATCCATCGCACGGCAGAGGAGCAGGCTCGCTTACTTAATCACGGGTATGTGGGGACTGAACACCTACTGGCTGCCCTGATCGGAATGGATGAGTCTGACTTCGCGGATGTACACACCTTGAACACCCTTGGTCTCACACCCGACAGCGTTACCGCGAACATCGTCGAAATCGTCGGTGAGGGTGGCCGCTCCTCGCAAGGAGAGTTGGCGCAGACACCCAGGTTTCAGCTAGTGATGCGTCTGGCTGGAGAACACACCATGCCACCCAACGCCACCGATGCACAGCGCGTGTTCAGGGCCATCCTGATCGAAGGCGAAGGCATGGCCGCCCAGATCATCGTCAAGGTCACCCGACTCAACTTGTCTGACATCAAAGTCATGCTTCGCTGAACCCTTCCCGCTTCACGCGGAGAGCGACAATCGCTCCCTGTGTGGAGCGGTTCGTCTTTAATATTTAGAAATTATAGGTATTTTGACAGTTCGTTTTGGGGCACAAGCATCCCCACCCCTACAAAGGTGCACCCATTAAATTTGCAACGATTGACCCCGATCGCTCCGAGCACATAGCGATCACCATGGATTGGAATAAAAAGCATCTCTTTGTCCCCGTCGAAACCACATTCATTAAATTCTGATTCATTGGGAATGATAATAGATGGCCCTCGAACTTCGCAATCAACAAATGTTCGATCTTGAATTTGAGGTGTTTCGTTAGAGTCTGCCATGTCATGAAGATATACAACCTTTTTGTAAATTGTTGACTGTTGAAGTTCGTCGCCGATTGCCTGAGGGAGGCCCAAAAGTGATTTTTTCTTATAGCCAGCTGGAGTAACATGATTATTAATTTGAACACTATCAATTCTTCCAGCCTTAACCTTGGTTACAGCCTTGGTAGTTGGAGAGTAATTTCGATTTAAAAAATTTGAGATTTCTAGCTTCTCAAGAAGGGATTTTAAAATACTGAGCATATCTATCCTGTATTGATTAGGCTTGGTGGATGAATTTAAACTGTTATTGGATCGATTATTGAACTAATTGCCGCGAATAAGTTGTGCCTTCCGAGAAACGGATTGCTGATCACTATGGGCACGTTTAATAGCTCCGTCGATTGCTCGCGAAGCAGCTCGTGATGGTGTCGGAGATGCCACATCACGTAGCTCAACTTTCTTTGGTCTTAGTACTGTGCTAATCACCTTATTCATTGCTTTTATAATATCACATTT
>CAZPDI010000061.1:0-3102 GCA_964585425.1 uncultured Candidatus Saccharibacteria bacterium
ATGCTACACTAACTACTACCTTAACGGATCAGACGCCATGAGCACTAAAACTACTCGACAAGCTGGATTTACCCTCGTAGAGCTCAGCCTCGCCATGGCGATTCTGACCTTCATGTTACTAGTGGTGAGCCTGTCTTACATCAACATCGCCCGCCTGTATAACGCCAGTACGGCTGCTCGTAACGTGCAACAAAACAATCGTTTTGCCATGGAGCAGATCAGTCGCGTGGCGCGTAGTGCGAATTCGGCGGAGTATACGAGTGAAGGTGGTAAAACAAGCTTATGTTTAAAAGCCACAACAGGTTCAACATTATTCTGGCTCAAGAATGTCGATCCGCAGGATCCAAATAAAAATGAGCTCGTTCAATCGGCGAGTTGTGAAGCACCTACGGCCAGTAACTCCAAAACGCTCACCTCAACAGGCAGTTATGCGGCACGTCTCCAGGCCGACACCTCAGCCGGCAAGACGGTCACGGTGAGTTTGTGGATGGTGAGTAAGACCGACCTGCTCGACTCGGTAGATAAAAACAAACTGCAATGCAGGGGTGGTCGTGGTTCGGAGTTCTGTGCTATCAATAAACTAACGACAACCTTGGAGCTACGCGGTGAATAAGCGTCAAAAGACCAGAGAACAGGGAGCAGTGGCTCTCATTACAGCCATGATCGTTAGTATTCTCCTGATGATTACGACGGCTGGTATGGTGTCGCTGACGGTAAAATCCTTACGTCAAAGTACCGATGGCGCCCAGAGCACCAAGGCCTATTACGCGGCCGAAGGTGGTCTAGAAGAGGCCTTGCTCAAACTCCGGAACGATCCTAACTATAAAGGCAATTGTTCAACAGGCGCAAATTCTGCAGACAGTGCCAAGACAGCCGTGGTGACCTGTACAGTCATTGATCAATCGCCAAACGAATTAACCGGAACGGTTGGCGAAAATCAGAGTGTTCAGTTGGATTTATCGGCCGTTGCAAACTTATCAAGCATCAAGGTTGAGTGGGGACTGGATAGTTACGTTAGTGGCAGCATTCCAGATTATCTGCCAGTTGGTAAAGGGAGCGAATTCCCTAAAAAAGTTGATTGGCCAACTACCGCGCCAGCCGTAATGGAACTGGGAGTTATCGAATATCCGAGTGCCGACTTTACATTGGATCAAGTGCTCTTCCGACAAGGGCTATTAACTCCTAAAAGCATTGTTAAGGGTGAAAGATCAGAACATATTGCCTCAACGCTGTTTTATGATAATGTAGGCTCAGATTTAACAAAGCCACTCCCTGTGTCTTGTGATAAGAATCTGACGTATCAGTGCGCCGTGGGCGTAAAAATAACAAACGGTAAACGTTACGTATTACGTCTGAAGAGCCGTTATAACGGGGCAAAATATCGCATCATTGCCCAGGATAGTAATAATAAACCGATCACCATACCTGGTGCCGTGTATACCGTCGACGTTACGGCTCGGGCTGGTGACACCTTCCGTCGTGTGCAAACTAGCTTCCCGGTCGGTGGTAGCGTGACCTCGGTGCCGCCGCTCAGTGGACTCGATTATGTACTCTATAGTGACACCGATATCTGCAAAGACTTTAGCGTCAAACCAGTAGCTAGCGAAAGAGGTTACTGTAAAGTTCCTTAATCCTTCTTCTTGCCGCGGTGGAATTGTTCGTGTACTTTGCGTAATTGCGGGTCGGTAATATGCGTATAAATCTGGGTGGTCGAGATGTTGCTGTGCCCGAGCAGGCCTTGCACACTACGGACGTCAGCTCCATTGATTAACAAGTCAGTAGCAAAACTGTGGCGCAGAGTATGAGGCGTGACGACCTTGGTGATGCCCGCTAGTCCGGCATAGCGTTTAACGAGCCGCTGGACGCTCCTGGCGGTCAAGCGCGTGTAACCTTCTTCTTTGGAACCAGCATAATGTATAAACAATGGCTTAGAGTCGTCATTACGACTTTTTAGATACAATCCAATCGATTCGGCTGCTTCCGGGCTAATAAACACCGGTCGATCTTTTTGACCCTTACCACGGACTTGGAACTCGCCACGTTCCAGATTGATATGATCACGATCAAGATTCACCAACTCACTAACACGTAGACCGCTCGAAAAGAGGAGCTCGAGGATGGCTCGGTCGCGTAGGCCAACGGGATTACTGGTGTCGATAATATCGAATAGGCGTTGGACTTCTTCAGCATCCAAGAAGCCAATCTGCGGGCGCTTCACTCGTGCTAGTTCAATCTTGTCACTGGGCAATGTCTCGATGTCGCGTTTAGCGGCGTACTTTAGGAAGCTCCGCAGCGCAATCAGATGATAATTCTGAGTAGTTTTACTGATCTCATCGCCATTATTATCCTTGAGGCGGGCTAGCCAGATGCGCCACTTACGAATCATTTCATCGTTAATCTTTGATACATCCTTGTCGCCGGCAAACTCCACCAAGCGCTGTAGGTAGCGATCATAATTAGCAATGGTCTTTTGCGAGCGATTTTGCTCGATCTCTAAGTATTCAAGAAAGTCCGTAATTAAGTCGCTTATGGTCATGCTTTTATAGTAGCATCTTTAGCGCTCATATACTTGGCGGCGGTGTTGTACGAGTAGGATAATTACTTTTTGATCCTTAACATCAAATAACACGCGGTAGTCGCCAATACGCCAGCGGTACTGAGCGTCAGCCGGCTTGGTAAGTGCTTTAGCGAATGCCAGTGGATTGGGCTGGGACATAAAGAATTCGAGTTTTACTCCCAGCCGCTTACGCACAGCTGGACTTAATTTATCGATGGATTTAACGGCTGTCTTTGTGTAAACAAGAGTATAGCCAGCCATTAGATCGCGCCAAACACCTCGTCATGAGCAAAGTAGTCTTTACTCGCCCGAGCTTCTTTAATAAGTTTTAGGTACTCGGGATTAGCTACTGCCAACAGGTCCTCAAGCTGATCAAGATCAATAATGGCACGCTCCTTCTTGCCGCGACGGGTAACGATAAGAATGGTATCGTTATCGACCGCTTCAAGTGAATCAGACAAATTGTTGCGTAATTCTGAAGCCGAAACTGTTTCTGTTCCCATATTAGGATCCTCGCTTATGCTTCAATTGTACGGTTTAATTGT
>CAZPDI010000062.1:0-3041 GCA_964585425.1 uncultured Candidatus Saccharibacteria bacterium
GGTTATGAGTGACGGCACCGTATATAAAGATGCGAAAGTGCTGGCGCGCGACCCGTATAACGATGTGGCCTTCCTTAAGGCTAACGCCAAAAACCTTAAACCTGCCAAATTAAGTGATAGCAGCAACTACGTGGTTGGTCAGCGCGTGGTGGCTATCGGGAATGCTCTGGGGCAGTTCCAAAATACTGCTACCGAAGGCATCGTTAGTGGTTTTGGCCGTAGCATTCAAGCTGGCGACGGCCGCGGTAGTACCGAGACGCTTACTAATTTGATTCAGACCGATGCAGCCATTAACCCGGGTAACTCTGGCGGTCCGCTGGTAACGACGGCTGGCGAAGTGATAGGTATGAATACTGCCACTGCCGGAGACGCTCAAAATATTGGCTTCTCCATCCCGATCAGCGAGATTAAGAACCAGATTAAGAGCGTGCAAGAAACTGGCAAGATTGTTCGCCCCTACCTTGGCGTGCGCTATGTGCCGTTAACTCCTGAGCTGGCTAAACGTAATAACTTGAGCGTTGATTACGGTGCCTATATTACGAGCCTGGTACCGGGTAGTCCTGCCGAGAAGGGCGGCTTGCAGGGCGACGACATCATTACTAAGATTAACAATGATACGTTTACTGCTGCAAATTCATTGCAGAGCATGCTAGCTAAGTATCAAGTTGGTGATCAAATTACCGTAACATACTTGCGCGACGGCAAAACGCAAACTACTAAGATTAAGCTCGAACAAGCGCCTACTCAGTAAGTTGAAAGCCAAGAATAAAGTAATCTTCTTCGATTGGGTGAAGGTTGCTTTTGGCAGCCTCCGCCTTGAGTGATGCTTGCTGCCAGGGGTCACACTCGGTAAAGAGATATCCGCTTGGGTTAAGATGCGCAGGGAGTTCCTTAAGGAAGCGACGGTAAATATCTAACCCGTCGTCACCGCCAAACAGGGCGACGGCTGGTTCTTTTTGAACCTCGGGCATCAGGTCGGCATCGTTTTGGAGGTAGGGGAGATTGGTAGCGACGGCATCAAAGCTTTGTGAAACATGATCAAACAGATCTGATTTCACAAGTTTGATGTCTAGTTTAAGATTTTCGATGTTTCGACGGGCAACTGCTAGGGCTTCGTCGGTAACTTCGGTGGCCCAGACTTCTAGATCGGGTCGATGAGTTTTGATGGCAATGGCAATAGCGCCGCTGCCGGTGCCGATATCAACGAGTTTGCCGTTTTTAGGGGCATGCTTAATGGCGAACTCCACCATTTTTTCGGTTTCGACACGGGGCGTTAAGACGTTTTCATCGATATAAAGATCAATGCCATAAAACTCTCGAGTATTCGTGAGGTGAACTAACGGGCGACGTTTGGCTCGCTCATTAATAAGCTCAATAAACTCGCTGGCTGTCGTATCATCAAGTTCATCTTCGAGGTGCGCAAAGACGTTAACGCGGGGCATGTCTAGTACCTTGGATAACAGTAGCGAGGCATCAATACGAGCACTTTCGATGCCGGCTCGTTTTAATTGTTTGCGGCCAAATTGCAGCGCTTCGTCGATGGTCATGCGCCGGCGGCCTGTAATCGTTCGGCGAGGTCGGCGGCCTGCATGGCTTCAATCATACTGCCAATATTACCCGTCATATAGCCGGGCAGCCCATGCTCGCTGCGACCAATGCGATGATCGGTAATACGGTCTTGAGGGAAGTTGTACGTACGGATTTTTTCGCTACGATCGCCAGTGCCAATTTGGCTAAGGCGCTGATCACTGAGCTGCTTTTGCTCTTCTTCGAGCTTGGCCGCCAGCAAGCGACTGCGCAGCACCCCTAAAGCCTTGAGCTTATTCTTGAGCTGACTTTTTTCGTCCTGACAGGTGACGACGGTGCCGGTTGGCAGGTGAGTGATGCGTACGGCTGAATCGGTAGTATTTACGCTCTGGCCACCATTGCCGCCACTGCGGAAGACGTCGATACGCAAATCATTAGGATTAATCTCAATATCAGTTTCTTCAGCCTCCGGGAGAACTGCGACTGTTACGGTACTTGTATGGATGCGACCGCCAGACTCGGTGGCCGGGATACGCTGCACGCGGTGCACGCCGGATTCGTATTTGAGTTCACCATACGCACCATCACCCTTAACACCAAAGACAATTTCTTTGTAGCCACCAACATCACTGGGGCTTTCGCTAATAAGATCTACCTTCCAGCCCTTGGTCTCGGCGTAGCGAGTGTAGGCGCGAAAGAGCTCGCCACCAAATAAGCTGGCTTCGTCACCGCCAGCCCCGGCACGGATTTCTACGATAACATTCTTGCTGTCGGACGGATCCTTGGGTACGAGGGCAAGTTTAAGGTCTTCCTCGGCTTGTTCGAGCTTGTCTTGGGCTTCGGGTAGCTCCATCTCGGCCAATTCTTTAAGCTCGGGGTCGCTTAACGAGGTTTTGAGGTCGGCGATCTGTTTTTTGAGATCAGCAACAAGGTCATATTTGGCGAGTAATTCACCAACTTCGCTGTGTCGACGGCCAATCTCACTCATTTTGGGTGTGCCAAAGAGGCTAGGATCCTGGAGGGAGCTAGTAAGTTGCTCATATTCTTGTCGTAGTGATTGTTCGGTTTCGGTCATATAGTTCCTTAATAAAACAAAAACGTGCTGATCCTATTGTATCAAGCACGTCATGTTATTGCGAAGTTATTGCTCGGCAGGAGCTTCGGTGACTTCTTCGGTCTCTTCGGATTTGCGAGCTTTCTTAGGCTTGGCGGCAGCTTTAAGTTCGTCAGCGGCTTTACGACGAGCCATGAACTTGTCGACGCGACCAGCAGTATCCACCAGCTTTTGCTTACCAGTGTAAAAGGGATGACATTGGCTGCAAATTTCAACTTCAATAGCACTGACTGTGCTGCGACTGTCGAAGACAGTGTTGCAACCGGTGCAAGTTACTTTCGTTTCCATGTAGTCTGGGTGGATTGATGCTTTCATAAGTACCAAGTATAGCAAAGATATACACATCTATCAAGAGCCAAGATAGAGTATAATAAAGATATGTTCAAGATTGCCTTTCGCC
>CAZPDI010000063.1:0-2545 GCA_964585425.1 uncultured Candidatus Saccharibacteria bacterium
CAATGACGCAATCGGCGAGCTCAGTTTCGGCACCAGTCTGGAACAGCTTCATGCGCAAAGCACTGGCCGGGCAAAAGAGCGAAGCCTTTGCACGACCCGCCGGCATCAAGGAAGTAACACTCGACGCCACCACTGGTCGTTTGGCCACCGATAAGACAACCAAGAAGCGCACCGATGTTTTCCCATCCTGGTACAAGCCGGCCGCACCAAGTAGCAGCGAAGTTAAGATCGATAAAGTAAGTGGTAAAGAAGCTACTGAGTGTACGCCACCCCTGGCCATCGAAACCAGTGGCGCTGGTTCGGTACTGCCCGAAATTCCTGGCAATGATCCGTCCTACAATCGCTGGAATACCGGCGTGATTGCTGGACTCGGCTTTGGCTATGGCTCATCAACCAGTGGTGGGGCTGCCGGTAAGGATGATCGTCACAGCTGTAGCGATACCAAGCCAACAGTTACTCTAACTTCTACAGGAAGCGCCGGTAACTACGTATTTACGGCAAAGGCCACGAGCGGCACCTTCCCAGCAAGCAAGATCGAGATTAAGCTAGATGGCCAGATTATTGGCAGCAAGGACGTAAACGGTAACGACACCTACACGCTCCCTTACGCCGTTACTGCCTCGGGTAACCATACCGTTACGGCCACCGTCATTGACCAAGGATACTACAGTAGTGATAGTGCATCGCTAACGGTAGTTGGTGGCGCAACTAGTAGCCGCTCCGGCAGCAATGTCTTTACAACGACAACTACTACAACCGACAATAAACCAAAACGTACTCGAACCTTCCGCTAACTGACGATTTTAAGGGCGTCGCTTACATTGCGTAGCCCTTTTAATTGCTGTTGAGCTCCGCGGGCTGGCCCAAAAGCCTTGGTAAAGCCTAGTTTGGCTGCCTCGGCTACCCGACGCTGAACGTGCGGAACGGAGCGAATCTCGCCACTTAAGCCCACTTCGCCAAAACATACCAACCCTTTTGGTAAGGGTCTATCTCGGAATGCCGAGGCTATGGCAAGCACTACCGCCACATCAGCCGCTGGTTCATTAATTTTAAGTCCACCGACAATATTTACATAAATATCTTGATTACTTAGGTTAAGCCCACCACGCTTTTGCAGTACCGCCACCAATAAATTAAGACGGTTGAGGTCAAAGCCGGCCGCCGTGCGCTTAGGGTACCCAAAGGGCGTAGTCGATACAAGAGCCTGAACCTCAACCAGCAGCGGTCGCGTGCCCTCCATAGTGGCTAATACAGCCGACCCTGGACTCTCCTGGCGCTCGGCAAGCAGCGCCTCGCTAGGATTAGCCACCGGAACCAAACCCTCGTTGACCATCTCAAAAATACCAACTTCGTTAGTTGAGCCGTAGCGGTTCTTGATGCCGCGCAAAGCTTTGAAGGAGCCGTACTTGTCGCCCTCCAAATACAAGACGACATCTACCAGATGTTCGAGGATTTTTGGTCCGGCAATCGATCCCTCTTTGGTAACGTGGCCGATTATTAGCATGGCCGTGGAGTGTCGCTTAGCCACCCCCTCGAGCATTTGCGAACTGGCCGTAACTTGGCCAACCGAACCAGCCGCGCCAGTTAGGGCCTCGACAAACATGGTCTGAATCGAGTCAATAATAACTACATCATAATTTCCAGCCGCAATGGTTGAGCTTACCACATCGGCATTGGTCTCGGCCAAAATAGACAGCTTGGCCGCCCCCACGCCAAGGCGTTCGGCTCGCATTTTTAGCTGCCGCTCTGATTCCTCGCCACTCACGTACAACACGTTATGATCCTTGGCTACCGAGGCGGCAATCTGCAAGACTAATGTCGATTTACCTACACCAGGGTCGCCGGACAATAGCATAACGCCACCAGGCACAATGCCACCACCTAGAACTTCATCAACTTCGCTCAAACCGCTGGAAATCCTGTTATGCGTACTCATATCGATAGACTGCAACGAGGAAACAGTGGCGGCGGCCGCACCTCCCCCTCGACGGCTGGTAGCCGCCGGCGCTGCCGATTCCACCAAGCTATTCCAGGCTCCACAGACTTCACAACGACCACTCCACTTAGGGGATGTGGCGCCACAGTTCTGGCAGGTGTACAGAGAAGTCGATTTAGCCATGTCTTTATTTTAGCACATACCGAACAAAATACGAACTAGCATTTCACTACAATCAGTTTGTTATTGTGTCGCTTGATTGTCGCCGTATCCCCCTCCGACAAACTGCCGTCGAGCAATTCGTGAGCCAACTGGTTTTCTAAAAGTTCTTGGATTGCGCGGCGCATTGGGCGAGCACCCTGCTCGGCGTTATAGCCCTTTTCGATGAGCAGCTCTTTGGCTTTAGCCTGCACCTTAAGGGTTATTCCTTGTTCGGCGGCGCGTTTAACGACCTGGTCGAGCTGGATGTCGAGGATGGCTTTAATATCTACCTGATCAAGCGCCTTAAAGACAACAATTTGATCAACGCGATTTAAGAACTCTGGACGGAAATGTTTTTTAAGTTGCTCGGTAACTCGCTCGCGCATGGCCTCATGACTGGCCTTAAGC
>CAZPDI010000064.1:0-2196 GCA_964585425.1 uncultured Candidatus Saccharibacteria bacterium
AAAAGCCCCCGATTTTGGGAGGCTTTTTTAGTACCCGAGAAACGAACGTGGCTGACTATGCAGCGCTAACTTTAATCTTCTTAACTTTTTCGACAACTACCTTAGGAATGGTGAGAGTCAGTACGCCGTCTTTAAGGCTGGCTACGGCCTTTTCGGCCACGGTGCTGGTTGGCAGGATCACTGAGCGGCTAAACGATCCCCAGTAACATTCTTGCACATAGTAGTTCTCGCGGCTGACTTCGGTCTCTTCTTTGCGTTCGCCACGGAGTGTTACAACATCCTCGCTGACACTGACATCAATATCTTCGGCTTTGACGCCGGCAATCGGGGCCTTAATAACTACAGAGTCTTTGGTTTGGTACACATCAACGGCCAGCTGACCCTCGAGCTCCTCGCCCAGCCAATCTTCGGTTGGCTCTACTACGGTTTCTTCTAAAAATTGCTCTTGCAAGATGTCATCATCGAGCAAATCTTTCTCTACATCTTTTTTACCGGCCATGTGCGTCATCCTCCCTTATGTCGGTCACACCCACCTCGTGTTGCTTTCGCAATTGACCCTTGTGTATCATTATAACTACACTTTAAGGGAAGCGCAACATCATGGCTACAGATACAGTTATACAAAGAGTTGTGGCATTTACAACGCCTACCACCTGTTTGCTCTGCTCGGCAGAACCGAACCTATTATGTGCGGATTGTTATCCGCGAGCTTTGCCTCCCCTGCCGCCCGGGCGACCAATGGCGGTGACGGCTTATGACGATATCGGTAAAGAATTAATTCGTCGATTCAAATTCGAGGGTGATCAAGAGGCCGGTCGGCTATGCGCGCGGTATATGGCCGAGATGGTTAAGGCCACCGACTTTGATGTGGTGACGCCTGCCACGACCACACCAGCTCGCCGACGCCAACGCGGGTATGACCAGTCTGAGTTACTGGCCCAATGGATATCGAAACATTTGAGCCTGCCCTATATGCGAACTCTTGTGCGCGTAAAGAACGTGCATCAGATCGGAGCTAGTCGCGCCGAGCGTCTGGCGCAGTCAGAAAGACTGTATGTGGCCTCACGCAAGGTGGAGGGTAGGATTCTGCTTATCGACGATGTCGTGACCACCGGAGCCACACTTTCGGCTGCGGCGGAGGCTCTTATGCAAGCCGGAGCGCAGTCGGTTGAAGCCTTGGTTTTTGCGCGGGATGAGTTGTCTCAAAAATAACTTTTTCGTTATTGCGAATAAGTCGCATTAATCAAAAATCAATTATTTCTAGACCGACTACCCTACTCGTTGACGGCGGACATCAGTGGTTCGGTAGAATCAGCAGTTAGCTGCTTACCTACAAAATCCCAATCGACGACATTCCAGAAGGCGGTAATATAGTCGGGTCGCGCATTCTGGTAATCCAGGTAATAAGCGTGCTCCCAAACATCCAGTGCTAATACTGGCTTAGCATCCACTTTAAGTGGGCTGTCGGCGTCGTGCATGCCCAAAATCTCCAATTTACCGTCTTTGAGCGCTAACCAAGCCCAACCACTACCAAAGTGCGTCAGGGCAGTCTCGGTAAACTGCTGCTTAAAAGTTTCGAAGTCACCACAGGCCTCGGCAATAGCGGTGCCGGCGTCGCCAGTGGCTTCTCCCCCGCCCTGCGGACTCATACCGTACCAATAAAACGTATGGTTCCAGGCCTGGGCGGCATTGTTGTACAAGCCGTTATCCGACTTTTTAATGATCTCTTCCAGGCTAGATCCACCAAAGTCGTTGTCGGCCAAAAAGCCATTGAGCTTATCGATGTAGGCCTTGTGATGTTTGCCGTAATGGTACTCTAGCGTCTTGGCCGAAATATTTGGCTCCAACGCATTCATTTCGTACGGTAATTCCGGTAACACAAATTTCATAAAGGGTCCCTCCTTAAGCAAACTGGCGGAGAGGGTGGGATTCGAACCCACGAGACGCTTGCACGCCTGCTGGTTTTCAAGACCAGTTCCTTCAACCACTCGGACACCTCTCCAGATGTACAGCAGAGAGATTATAGCATTTCCGGTAAAATAAATCGAGATGTATTACACTTTACATAACGTATTACGTTTGCTACTATGTAAGACATGATATATTCTTCAACAGTCACCAGTAAGGGAACCATTACTCTGCCGGCCGATGTCCGCAAAGCACTTGGAGTTTCCAGTAACGTTAAGGTGCGCCTTA
>CAZPDI010000065.1:0-1922 GCA_964585425.1 uncultured Candidatus Saccharibacteria bacterium
CTGACGTGCTGATTCTCGGTAATGCGATACGGCACACCATCTATCTCGATGAGCACACCTTTGGTAAGTTCGTTAATTCCGTACATGGATTGCTCCTAATTACTTAACGACGAATGGCAGAATGGCGATGTGGCGGGCACGCTTAAGGCTGACGGCCAGAGCACGTTGGTGCTTTTGGCAACTACCAGTACGCTTGCGGCTCTCGATCTTGCCATAGCTGTTGAGGAAGCGCTGCAGTAATTTAACGTCTTTGTAATCGATTTCTTGGACTTTTTCTGCGCAGAAGCGGCAGACTTTTTTATTATAGAAGTTGGCCATTATGGTCTCCTAGTTAGATTTATTACATATGAATTTCTTAGAATGGAATGTCGTCGAGGTTGATAGGCTCATCGCTAAGGTCTTGCACAACAGTATCGGTAGACTTAGCGGCTGGAGTGCTTGGAGCAGCTGGAGCACCAGCTGGTGCATCACCACGACCATCGAGGAAGCTAATGTCACTGGCGACGATTTCGGTACGCTGACGCTTAACGCCGTCTTTTTCCCAGCTCTGGGTTTGTAGGCGACCGACGATCAGGACTTTGCGTCCTTTACTCAAGTATTGGCTGGCGAGTTCGGCAAGCTTACCCCAGGCTACGATTTCGTGATACTCAACGGCTTCTTTACGTTCGCCGCTTGGATCTTGCCACTGGCGGTTGGTAGCTACTGCAAAGTTAACTACGTTTTGTCCGCTTGGTGTGTTTCGCATTTCTGGGTCACGGGTTAAGTTACCCATGATGATTGCTTGGTTAAAACTCTTGGCCATTACTTACCCTCTTTCTCTTCTACTTCTTCTTTGACTTCTTTCTTGTCGGTCTTCTTTTCGTCTTTCTTGTCTTCGGCAACTGGCTCAGTAGCGGTTGTAGCCACGATGATGTGACGCATGATTTCTTCAGTCAGCAAGATGTCGTTTTCGATCTTGGCAACTTTAGCTGGCTCGACCATCAGATCAAAACAAACATAGACGGCAAAGTCTTGCTTGCGGATCTTGTAGGCTAGCTTGCGCTTACCCCAGTTATCTTTTTTGGTTACGGTACCACCGGCATTGGTGATAATTGATTCGATCTTGGTAATCGGCGTATCAACGTCAATCTCCAGATCTGGGTGCAACAGCACCACGAGTTCGTATTTGCGCATAGCGCTCCTTTCTACGGGATTCCGGTGAAATGTGCCGGAATGTCCCAGGAAATACCTGGAACAGATAAGGTTAATAGTTATTTCTTGGTTATTTTATCAACTTTTCTACAGATTGACAACCCTGTAAGATTTCGCATGGAATCCTTTTTTGGGCTTATATGATTTTTCATGTAAGAGGAACGGATATCCGTCCAGTAGTTCATCTTTTCTAAAATTTGCCGTATCAGCTTCCAGTTTTTGATCAGGCGCTATTGACCCCTGAATATCAAAGATCTTTCGTTCTTGAGCTTCATGACGCGTGTCACTCAATAGACCATCGACTATCACCTTTACTTCATCCATAGCTGCTTCGGTCTTGGAATAATTTTCATTGAATTCAAGTGAGACACCTGCGGATACTTGACCAATAAGTGAGTGATCAGCTATCCCATTAGTCATATTCGCCACTTCCCTGCTAGATGTAAGATTCAGAATTTTTTTTACGTCCTCGGATTCATTACAAATAATTGGCGTCATGATGATGTCGGAGGTCGTAGTATGAATATCGAGAACATACCGGACATCTTTTAAACGCTGTAGAATCTGAGCAGCTAATTGCTCCTCATGACTTCCTTCATCGCTTCCTGGAAAGCTACGATTCAAGTCATCATCAACGTATCGTTTTTCTTGATTGTAAGCCTCCTCATTCGCAAAGATCAGCCTAATTCCTTGCAACTTATCTTGATAGATATCAAAGACCTGTTTACCAA
>CAZPDI010000066.1:0-1902 GCA_964585425.1 uncultured Candidatus Saccharibacteria bacterium
TGGTATTTCATTAGAGAGAGCGGTTACGGTTTCGTTACGCCGGTTACACTTCTGTGAACAAATCGGGTTCGTCTTCAGGAATGCAGAGCGCAAACGGAACAAGAACTCCGCGCATTGGCTTCCCTGAGATTTTTTGGACTGCTCTTTGGGCTCCGGGAAGTCGCAGCAGCAGGTCGTCGATCTTGACGCCTTCCAGCGAACTGCCCTTAAGTAGCGTGCGGCTAATTGTTCTGTGGACCATGAACAGGTATTTCGCGGCCTGGCCGTTCTCAAACTTCTCATAGACGCGGATCCCGTGCGTTGCGAGAACTTCCTCACACTGGATCGAATCACCCGCATAGGACGAATCAGCGACTCTCAGGAGGCTCAGGAGGCTTTTCTCTCCACCGTTCATCCGGATTGGACTCGTGAGGATGATCTCCAAAGTTGTGTCCTGGTCCTTTTCAACCTGCCCGTGGTCGTAGGTATTCAGCATTCGCTTGTAGTTTTCGATTGCGACCTCTTCCGGCATTCCCGTCATTGTGGCAAATACGGCAGCGGGAACGGCGAAGATCTGACATATGCGGTGTTCGGTATTTCGAGGCCGCGCCGTCATCAAGGCGTCGACCAATGCCCGGGCGTCGTTTCCGATGACGATGGCAGCTGCGACCAGCTTGTTTCGCAGGGCGTCCGTTTCTTCGACTGTCGGGAGTTTCAGTTTCCCCATTTTTGCCGACTCGGGTGGAACCATCTGGATCTGGATCCAGCGGTTTTGGTCCACCTGCTTCACCAGTCCGGACTCTGTGGAAGCGGCCCATGCCATGAACGCCAGTTTCGTCGTGACTGCTTTTTGGCCTGCAGTCCCCCGGATTGATTGCGAACCACGGGATGCCCCTCGAAGCAGTTCTAGAATTTCCGTTCGGTGCTTTCCCTTTTCGAATTCGTCCACGAAAACCGGACGGCTCGACTTCTCAGCCATCTGGCGGATACCGGCGGCCGACTGATTGCTCGAATGGATTGCCAGCGAACCAATCAGGCCGCTATCGAGAGGGTTTGATTCTTCACCGCACAGCAATTGGATCAGTGTCGACTTTCCGCAGTTGGATTCTCCCAGGAGGAACACCATCGGGCGGAAGATCCAAAACGATTGGATCAGGCTGGCGACGATTAGACTGGCGAGGATTTCCGCACAGATTTGTGGGTTCTCGTCCGGGTCTGCAATTTTGAAACACCACTGCTCGAGGATGCCGCAGAGTTCCAGTATTGCCGAATAGATCCATTCTCGATCGTCTCTGTTAATCCAGCCGGCCACCTGATCGAAGTCGAACCAGTGCTCATGGCTACCAAGGTCAAAAACATTGTCCTCATACACTGCTGAGTCAATTTTTCGCAGAGACTTTCCGTCGAAGATCGCAGCATGATCGCCGTTCACAATCATCACCGCGTCATTGAGTCGCCAGATGCCGGCGCCGAGTTTTTCAGATCCTCGCTTTCCTCCGCCAGCCACAATCGCCAATGCGTTGCGGACGGTCCCCATGTTGTAAGTTTTCCCCTCATCGGCGGAGTTTTCAGAAACCAGTTTCGATGCCAGCGGCCCCGCGATCTGCAGCAGCTTCGCATAGGTGAGCTTGCCTGGATCTCGAATAACAGAGAACTTCCGAAACACGCTAGAGAACACCTCAATGTCCATCGATTCGGTTTCGCAGCAGTAAACGATTCCGATGTCCTTCAGAATCTTCCTGTCATAGGCCAGAGGATCCAGCTTGGCAGGCTCAGGAACCGCGGCGCCTGGCTCTTCCGGCTTCGGTGCTTTCGCTCGAATCGCCTCCTGCTTTGCCTCTTGTTCCTCCTCCCACTTCTGCCGGTTCGTTTTCAGGGCGGCCCCGCGTTCATCCGGCAGTCCATCGACACTCTCCAGTTTAT
>CAZPDI010000067.1:0-1804 GCA_964585425.1 uncultured Candidatus Saccharibacteria bacterium
ATCACAACAACTGGCCCCCCGGTCATCCTGCCAAGAAATCAAGGGTGTTACCGGATTGCCGCTGGTTTTATCCCAGATCAGAAAAGACGAGCGCTGACTGCACAATCCCAAAGGCGGCTTGTCGCCGGTTTGTGCCGCGCATGCTTTAAGCACTTGCTCGGCAACTTCGGCATAGTCCAGTGCGCTGCTTTCATAGCGTCCATTGTGGCTGTTGATGGCAGGTGCAGGCTGAGTGACGATGTGCTGGAGATTTCCTTGGCGATCCATTAAGGCGGCTTTAATGGATGTAGTGCCTAAGTCGAGGGCGATGGCCGAAATCAATGTGTGATCCATTGCTGGCAGCAGTGTTCAACTTCCTGATGCAATCGTACATCGTCCCAATTCATGATGTTGGCCACGCGCAGGGCAATTTGCGTTAACTGGTCTTTTGTCAGTTTGGCCAGAATGAGTAATGGTAAGCGGCGGCGCAACAAATCGTCCAGATGGATGACCATTTCGGTAGTCGCACAGTGCATCAGATCGGCACCAATAAACGGCAGCGATGGAATGATTCGTTGCGCCAGATCCGCATCCATTTCGATACTACGAAAGATGTCGTCGATGTGTGTGCCGTGGCGATGTAATAGCCATTTCGCACTTTCTGCGTCAATATCCAATTGCGCTGCCCGGCTCTGCATACGAGCAAACCATGCCGGGAAATTTTCCTGTGGTGCCCATGGGAGCAATCTGCTTTGGGTCGCGCAAGGTGAGGAAATGCCGAGTTGCGCGCACACTGTGTCGACGATATGGGCGGCATCCTGGCGCGACGAGGTTATTTTTCCACCAATCGCATAGTGCACGCCGCTGGGGGCGGATTTTAATTCCCAATCACGGCTGATCGCTGAGGGTGAATCAGACGAATCGGCCTGAGATGGTTGCTTGAAAACACGCACTCCGGCAAAACAACCGATGATGTCGTTTTTTGTCCAGGGTGTTTTCAGATAATCGTTGGCGGCCGCAAGCAAATAAGCAATATCGCTGTCATCGGCAGCGACGCTTTCCACATTGCCTGTGAAATCGGTATCCGTTGTCCCCAGTAGTGTCAAACCATACCAGGGAATCATGAAAAATACCCGGCCATCCGACCGGGCTGTCAGTAGCAGCGCTTCATCGTTCAACACGGCAGGCATTACCAGATGAATTCCCTTGGCGAGACGGCACCATGCCTGGCTTTGTGTTTCTTTTGTCAACCACTGGCCGGTTGTGAACACGATTTGTTTGGCGCTGATTTTTTGTTCGGCTTGGGTGAGTTGATCCTGGAGGATTGCACCATCCGCTTTCCCATTGGTTTCCAACAATTGAGTCAGTTTGCAGTAATTGATGCAGTTCGCACCGGCATCCAATGCCCCCGCGATCAGCTCCAATACCAACCGCGCATCGTCGGTTTGTGCGTCGGCATAAGTAAAACCGCCTTTGAGCGAATGTGGATTGAGGAAAGAGAAGTGCTCGGTGAATTGCTGTGGATTGAAATAATGGTGACGCATTTGTGGATCGGTATCACCGGCCAGGAAATCGTATAACGTTAAGCCTAGTTTCAGTTGCAGCCGATTCATGCGCTGCTGTGCGTAGACGGGAACGCCAAAACGTAGTGGCCACACGCGGTGAGGCGCTGTGTGTAACAGCATGGTCCGCTCTTTGAGCGACTTGCTGACCAGCTTGAAATCATAAGTCTCCAAGTAACGCAAGCCGCCGTGGATTAATTTGCTGGACGCGGACGAGGTGGCGCTGGCCCAGTCGCTTTGCTCAATAATGGCTACTTTGAGGC
>CAZPDI010000068.1:0-1106 GCA_964585425.1 uncultured Candidatus Saccharibacteria bacterium
AGTGTTGTTGATGTTAGGTACTGTCCAGTTGTAGGAGTTACCTACAAAGTTGCTGGTGATGGTCGTATAGCTAGCACCACCATTAGTAGAGTAAAGGATGTTGTATTGCCCAGATGCAGCAGGTAAGTTGGTCCAAGTGATTGTTTGTGTAGTTAATCCAGTCCAAACCTCTCCACCATTAGGTGTAGTAACCGTAATGTCGATATTTGGATTAATAGTAAACACAGCATTACTCACATCAAAAATAGTAGAAGGGTTGTAATAATCTCTAATTCTGATTAACGCTTGTGACGTAGTAATTCCGTTAGGAACAAGCCAATTGTAGGTTTGGTTTGTATTTCCAGTATTGTATGTACTTGTATTATAAGGCGTAGCAATGTTCGTCCATGCAGTACCATTGTTGGTAGAATAGTCAACATAAAAACGTTGAATACATGTAGAGGCATTCCAGTTGATGCTGTATGTTTGACATCCATACCAAGTTTCTCCACCATTAGCAGCCGTAACTGTAATAGGAGTAGCAATGGTAAATGTAGCATTGCTTACATCAAAAAGAGAAGGTAATCCAGAGTTACTGATTCTAATAAGCCCTTGTGTAGTAGGAATATTAGGTGTAGTCCAGTTATAGGATCCTGTGTTTCCAGCTCCATTAACGATGGTTGTCCAAGTAGTACCATTATTAGCAGAATACTCAATTACAACGTTAGTATAGAATGTAGCGGTATTCCAAGTAATCACATAATTACATTGTGGTGAAAGTGTTTCTCCACCATTTGGTGTAAGTAGGATAGGTGTAGCAGGTGCAATAGTAAAGTTAGCATCGGATGCATCTTCTTTACAAGTGTTCACAGCATCTACAATTTTAATACGGCAAGTAGTGTTGTTGATGTTAGGTACTGTCCAGTTGTAGGAGTTACCTACAAAGTTGCTAGTGATGGTCGTATAGCTAGCACCACCATTAGTAGAGTAAAGGATGTTGTATTGTCCCGAAGCAGCCGGTAAGTTTGTCCAAGTAATTGTTTGTGTGGTTAATCCCGTCCAAACTTCTCCACCATTTGGTGTAGTAACCGTAATGTCGATATTAGGATTAATCGTAAACACGGCAT
>CAZPDI010000068.1:1116-1727 GCA_964585425.1 uncultured Candidatus Saccharibacteria bacterium
GTGTAGTAGTAATACCATTAGGAACAAGCCACGGATAGGTTTGGTTTGTATTTCCAGTATTGTATGTACTTGTATTATAAGGAGCAGCAATGTTTGTCCAAGTCGTTCCATTATTAGTAGAGTAGTCAACATAAAAACGTTGAATACATGTAGATGCATTCCAATTGATATTATATGTTTGACAACCATACCAAGTTTCTCCACCATTAGCAGCAGTAACAGTAATAGGTGCAGCAATAGTAAATGTAGCATTGCTTACATCAAAAAGAGAAGGCAATCCGTAGTTACTGATTCTAATAAGTCCTTGTGTGGTAGGTGTATTAGGAGTACTCCAGATATATGATCCAGAATTTCCAGCTCCATTCACGATCATAGTCCATGTAGTACCATTATTAGCAGAATACTCAATCACCACATTTGTATAGAATGTAGCAGTATTCCAAGTAATGTTATATCCACATTGTGGTGAAAGTGTTTCTCCACCATTTGGTGTAATAAGAATAGGTTGAGCAGCATTGATTGTAAAAACAGCATTGGACACATCCTGCATACAGTTTTGCACCTGATCCATCACTTTTATTAAGCAGTTGGTAGATGTTACCATTGCAGGG
>CAZPDI010000069.1:0-695 GCA_964585425.1 uncultured Candidatus Saccharibacteria bacterium
CTTGTCGAGGGTCGGGCGGTCAACACCGACCACAACAACCGTGTCTTGTTCAGATGCAGCACGCCAGTCACGGGCGCTGCCTTGAGGGTCGGAATCGACCAGGATCACGTCTTCGCCTTCAAGCTGGAGTTGACGCGCCACACAGGTTGCCAGCGTGGTCTTACCGGCTCCGCCTTTTTGCGAGAGAAAAGCAATGGTGTACATAGAGAGTTCGTCAGTTATGAGCTTCATTCACATTTGTTGCAAAAAACATTTCAACAAATGTTTTTTGCAACAAATCTATATTTTTTTCTTGGAAATGCAAGCCGTTTTTTCGCTTTAGGCGGCCTCTGGCGCTTGCTCCCAGGTTTTCACCAGGAACGGGTAGAGCTGAACGGTGAAAGACGGCTTTTCGAGGATACCAAGCTGGAGCTGGCGATAGTTGTCCCGCGCCATCTTCTTCATGATGCTTTGTTGCTCCTGGATGCAGGCCTCTATCAGTCGGTGCTGCTCCTCTTCCGGAAGTGCCTTGAACCGCGTCAAAAGCTGCCTGTTCGCTTCCTGCCGCTCCTTCGCCTCCTGGGCTTCCACAGAGGGTAGGGGAGCCGGTGCTGGCTCCTTCTTCGGCTTGGCTTTCTTCTTGGCCTCCAGAGCGCGTTGCTCCTGGAGCTGCGCCCCCCAATGGCGTTTTTCTGCGACTGCGGGCTGATCGAGTT
>CAZPDI010000069.1:705-1695 GCA_964585425.1 uncultured Candidatus Saccharibacteria bacterium
GTCTTGTAGATTGCCCCGTAGTTCACGCCCTTGCGCTTCTTTTCGAGGTCTTCACAGTAGGCATTCGCCCGTTCGATGGAGAGGCGGATTTGTTCTGTTGTGAACGACTCCAGATACTCTTGCTGTTCCGTGATAGGGATCGTGACCTTGGCGCAATCGAAGGCAGGATTGACCTGGAACTCGACGAAGGGGAGCATGGTCTGGTGCTTGGATTTGACGGTGAAGTACAGCCCCACGACTTTTCGCCCGCTTCGGTTGTACACCGCATCAACCACGATGTCAGACACCTCGCTGGTGTTGATTAATGCGATGGGCTTTTTCAAACAAAACTTGTTGAAGTCCTCAAAGAGGGCGTACTCCGTTTCTTTGAGGCCCATGTATTCCCGTATCTCGCTGACGGTGAGATACGGCGTTCTGCCGATCCCGATGTAGTCCTTGCAGAGCTTGTAGATGATGGCTTCGTACTTGCCGGAGAAGTGGTTGAACACGTTCCAGTTGAGCATCTGGAAGATCGCCTTGGCGTCATCCAGGCCCAGCATCACCTCATCAATCAGGCTTGGGAACTTGAAGCCGACATTAAGCCGGGTGGCCTTCACTTCCGAGATGAATCCAGCGAAATACTGCGCCTTGTAGCCGTCCTTCTCCAAGTAGTTGAAGCAGATTTCTTCCTTCCGCAAGGCCCGCAAGTCCTCTATCAAGTCCTGACGGCTTGGCGTATAGCCCAGGTGTTGTTCCAGGTAGCTCATGGACACATAACGAAAGCCCTTCTCATCGGCAGGTTCACCCGCGTCGAACTGACGCTTGAACTCTTGCAGCAGCAGAATCCAGAGCTTGTACTGGAACAAGGAGATGGTGTGCTTGATATGGATCAGGCTTTGCGGCGTCTTGAGATGCTTGTCTGCCTTCGCTATCGCTTTTCCTGCGTTCTTATCCTGCGTCATGGCGGTTCTGAGCGGTTAAATTTCGTTTGTTTTGGTCATCATATAGCCT
>CAZPDI010000070.1:0-1654 GCA_964585425.1 uncultured Candidatus Saccharibacteria bacterium
ATAGCTCCGCATACAAAAAGCAAAAAATATATTTTTGTAAGTTATGTAGTTCGGAATTTCCCGATCAATAAGCGAGCCATCAAACGGCTGCTGAGCCCCTGTTTGAGGACGTTAAGTCGCGCCCGAGTTCAAAAGTGTTAGATGATTAGACTGGAGTGTAGGCAGATGCTTATTTTTTCAATTGAATCGAAGCCTTACGAGTACTTCTTTGAAGGCGATGAAGAACCCCGTATCGGCGATGCATTTACTGTTTTTGCAGAAGATGCTAATGGAAGGCGTTGGCGATACTTTGAGACTTTTATGCAGCACGTAGAGTCCGTTGACGAATTTGGGAGGTGGACGTGGAAGCGAGGTCGTAGAAAACCTGAAAACGCGTCACTGAAGGTACTTGTTGAAATGGTGAAGGCACACGTTTTCACCGTTGAGGACAATTCACTTTGGGAACGCTGTGACGAGTAAATTTTTCATAATCGAAGTTCTGACATGATGTGGTAGATCAATTAGTTTTCACCCGACAGCCTACTTTGAACTCAAAATCTGAGTCCGACGAAATCGACGAATCTTGGGAAGCGATCAAGGATCAGCCTGTCTTTGGTTGCACTCAATTTCACTACATTGCTCCCGACTGCCCAAGCCAAGAATCCTTAAGATTGCTTAGAAAGAACCGGACGAAGCTGATTGGCGACATTGGGCGGTTGTTGCTGCTAGATTTATGAAAAATTAAGCGCGACCCTACCCGCACTCAGTAAATCTAAGTCAAAGGATTGACCCATGGCAAGAAAACCACTATCAGCACAGCGAAAGTTTGAAACAAGCATCATTCTGAGTGCTGAGTACATGAGCAATCCATCAGTGAACGGTTATTGCGAATTCGCAATTCGGCGAACTCGCAGCCATGTGGAGCTATGGAACTGGGAAGATGAATGGGGAGGTGAATGTGTAGTAAAGCTCTCTCCAGATTCGACTTGGCGAGATGTGGTCGTTGCCATGATCCAAAACGACACTTGCTCGGCATCCATAAACCCTCAATCAGTGAATGTCAGAGGAATATCAAAATCAGTTGGGCAGATATTAAGTCTAGCTTGGTCGTCAGAAGATTCAGATCACACAGCTGCAGAGATATTTTCGCGTATCGACGAACCATCATTAGATCGACTTGCCAAAACCCGCCAAGGGCTATTTGACTCATCACTTGCTGGAGCGTTAGGCGAACTTGTTAAAACTCTACGTGAGCGTGATTTTGAGTTCAGCGACCTTCCTCAGCTAATTGAGCTAAAAGAGCCAACAGCGAAATCTCTCACACATGACGTTCTCAGCATTGCCGACGACCTTATCGAAAAAGCTGAGGCTGCGCGTCAGGAACGTGAAACAGCCCTTCAACCATTCCTTGCCTATATCACGGCATTCATTGACTCGTGGATAAAAGACCATCCGTACACTCGTTATCCTGGTGGTGGACGAGTGCCGCCAGTGGGATTGCATCTGTTAAAGAATTACCTAGAAGACTATGTTGTAGCTCACAAACATGTTCCCGTAGGAATACACATAATCGCTGGCGGGAAGGATTCTCTTGGTAGAACAGTTCAGCCGTTTGAAATTTCATTCCCTCCATCGGAACTCTCATCAGATGGAGCAGGAAGTTGCTGATTAACTG
>CAZPDI010000071.1:0-1545 GCA_964585425.1 uncultured Candidatus Saccharibacteria bacterium
ATGGTCGTCCATTCGATCGGCGAGCTGGCTATCCCTCCGATTGGAGAGGATGGTGCAATTCACGGCAAAGAGATGGCCAACGTTGCTCGTCATAAGGATGCAGCGATCGCCATCGCCGGCGAAGAAATCGTTGCCATCGGCTCAAGCGACGAGATCTTGAAAGAGCACGGAAAAGCAAAAGATATCGAACTAGTCGATGCTGGTGGCAAACTCGTTACGCCGGGTTTAGTCGATCCACATACCCACCTCATATTTGGTGGCAATCGTGCCAACGAATTCATCATGCGCTGTCAGGGCAAGACATACACCGAAATAGCCGAAGCTGGTGGTGGTATTGTCGCCAGCATGCGTGCCACCAGAAGTGCTACCGCCGATGAACTGGCAAAGTCTGGTTTGATCCGTCTTCAACGCATGCTTCAAGCCGGCACTACGACCTGCGAAATCAAAACTGGATACGGTCTTGATGCACAGTCAGAGTTGGCGATGCTGCAAGCAATTTACAAGTTGAGAGAGCAACAACCAGTTGAGTTGATTGCTACATTCATGCCAGCACATGCGGTGCCTCCTGGTGCAAACCGTGAATCATATGTACAAGAGATCGTTGACGATATGCTGTCGCGCGCTTCCAAGCTATCCAAAGAGCATGGTGCCGACGCGCCGATAATCGATGTTTTTTGCGACAGGGGCTATTTTACGCTCGAGGATACGCGCAAGATATTTGTCGCCGCACAGGCGCTTGGTATGCCGACCAAAGTGCATGCAGACGAGTTCGTCAACCTCGGTGCCACCAAACTGGCAGTCGAGCATCAAAGCTTGAGCGCAGATCATTTATTGAATGTCAGCGATGAAGAAATTACAAAGTTGGCGTCGTCAAAGACAGTGGCTGTATTGCTGCCAGGTACATCGTTCTACCTCAACCTGGCCGAGCATGCACCGGCGCGAAAGATGATCGAAAGCGGAGTTGCGGTGGCACTTGGTTCAGATTTCAATCCTGGATCTTGCCACATTTTTTCTTTGCCACTTATCTGGGGACTGGCATGCCTGCATCTGCGAATGACTCCAGAAGAGGCTCTGACTGCCCTTACCGTGAATTCTGCATACGCGATTGGTGCCGGAGATAAAGTTGGACAGATCGCTCCAGGGTATCAAGCGGATATAACCATATATGATGTCCAAACAATCGAAGAAGTGCCATACAATTTAGGCTGGAACCCCGTCAATACCACGATCAAGAAAGGATCCATAGTTCACCGCATTTGATCAGATAATCAGAAACTCTCTACAGAAATCTTTTTGTTTTTCGCTTGCACTATTATCGCCTTTAGTTATAATTCTAAGGACGCCACCATGGCACCATGGACGCGGCGGTTCCTTGGATATATATGGTAAGTTCCTAACTGCACGGTTGTTGGTGCAGATGTTATTTTGCTGCACCCTTCGCGGAGGATTTTGGTTAATGGCTGAAGCTAAGCGCAAACCCTTAGAGCATAATGAGTCAAACTTAGGTATAGAGGGTTTCGATCAATTCTTTGATAACGAAGAAGG